>NZ_JAKJSI010000058.1:0-39288 GCF_050336695.1 Photobacterium minamisatsumaniensis
CTGATATATAAGTGAAAAAATAATATTTAAATGAATTGAATTTTATTAAAAATAATACAGACATAAAACTTGCCAACACTATAGTTAAGTTATCTCGCAAACACGTGCGAGTGATTATAAGAAATAACTGCTCAATAAATATTTGGAGTATGACCATGCGTAAAACAAATATCGCACTATTAATAGCAGTAGTAGCTTCACCTCTAGCGCTAGCAAATTCATATGACCCATATGGTGGTTATGATAATGGTTATGATAATGGTTATGATAGTTATGATAATGGAAACACTATCACAGACTCATTTAATAAAGATCTCGACGCCAGCTTAACAAAAACGTATGACAGCGAATACACAGTAAAAGATTCATACAATTCTGATGATGACAAATTGATAATGTATGATGTAAATAATACAGATAAGCATGAGTACATTGATAATAGTACGCATGATTATAGTCAAGATTGGGATATTAAAATTGAAGACAATTATAATATGGCCACGTCAAATCTTGATGGTATGGTGACATACAGTGAAGTAACCTATGGTGGTGCATGTTGCGACGGTGGTGGTCATTACGGTAGAGGGTACGGTGGTCCATCTGCGCCATCTTCAGTTACTGTAACGCATCTCAATGATATGACAGGCGCTTTTGCTAATGCATCTGGTATCAACTTAGCTGGCCAAAATGCGGGTAATAACTCTTTGCTCCAACAAACAGCTAGCACAAACGCGACGTTAGCAGGTAATTAACACATAACTGAGAGTTGTCGAACAGCTCTCAGGAGGATGTCATGAAATATTTAACACTGATAGCTGCAATGTCGATTTCGCTTAATTGCTTTGCCGCTGATGAGTTGGATATTCTAGCAAATTCTGACTTATTAAATGAGGATGTCATGACTGATACTCGAGGTGGTGAGTATGAGTTGAAAATTGACAATATTCACGCAAGTTCAGAGATGCTTGGCGATGTTGCAGGTAATAGTGCTTATAATAATACAACAGGTAATAACATCATTGATGGTGGAGCTTTAAGTAACTCATCTGGCGTATTTAATATAGTGCAAAACACCGGTAATAATGTGTTGATACAAAATGCAACCGTGGTAAACCTGACATTGAAGTAATTGTTAGTCTATCTAAGCTAGTAATATCTAGCAACCAATAACAATAAACATATATTGGGTTGGTTTCGCAGGGCGTAACAAATATGCTTCTGGTTATATGGTGCTTGTTGTTATGCACATAATAATAAGCACCATAATCAAATGGATGTGTAAATAAAATTACAAAATATTTGGAGTATTATCATGCGTAAAACAAAAATTATGCTGTTAGCAGCAATAATCGCATCACCAATGGCGCTAGCAAATGATTATGGCTACGATTATGACTACGGCTATGGATATGGCGATAGCTATGATGATAGCTACACTATTGATGGCAGTGGTAATAAAGATGCCAAAATTGATATTGAAGTAAGTAATAGTTATAAAAAAACCATAGACTATTCTGGTAATACAGATGATGACTTGCTTGTGATGAAAAACGTAGGTAATACCTATGAAGTAAAAGATGTAGATAATTCGCAATGGGATGCTTCAAAAGATGTTGATATTGATAAAGAGATCAATACATATCTTGCAGAATCAACATTATACGGTACAGTCATGGACACAGCTGTTACGTATGGTGGGGCGTGTTGTAAGAAGGGACAAGGATCAACACTTGAAGTTGACCATGTAAACAGAATGGGTGGTGCATTCCAGTCTGCTTCTGGTATCAACATTGCGGGTCAAAACGTGGGTAATAACTCACTCGTACAACAAACAACAAGTACAAATGCAGCGCTTGTTGGCTCAGGTGGAGCGGTATCACCTATTGGTGGCGGCTCATATTAATAACGAAAAGGGCCGAAAGGCCCTTTATTTGTTTCAAAATTATCAATTCTAATATTTGTGACAGCCAATATTGGTTAATATTAATCGTATTATTGGTTGGTATAAGAGCGGTGAAGAGTATGAAGAAATTATCCATAATGCTCATCAGCCTGTTAACATCGTTGAATGTATCAGCGTTAGATTACTTCCCGAGTAGAGGCGGGTATAACGTTGAAGTTAAAAGTTATCAAGAACAGATGTTTGGTGATGTATATCGTCAGCAATATGATTTTAGTTGTGGTTCAGCCGCTGTCGCGTCACTTTTACAGTTTCACTATAAAATGGAAGCGAAAGAAGAAACCATTTTTGAATATATGTTCAAAAATGGTGACAAGGAAAAAATCGAGCAACAAGGCTTCTCAATGTTAGACATGAAAAACTATTTAGTATCATTAGGGCTTGATGCGAATGGTTATAATATTCCACTCGATAAATTTAAAAAGTTGAGAATACCTGCAATTACTATAGTGAACTTTGATGGGTATATGCACTTTGTTGTCATTAAAGGGATGAATTCCAGTAATATTATTCTTGGTGATCCATCGCGGGGAACCATGATTATGCCAATAAAAGATTTTGAAAATTATTATAAAGGTGCAGTGTTACTTGTAAAAAGTAAAGCTAAGCTTGGCCGTGAAAGCTTTATAACAGCAGATAATTATAATGTATATGCACCATCACCGGTATCAGAGTCTGTTGCGAGAGATTCACTTGCAACATTTAGTATTACATTACCCGGTGCTAATGACTATTAGAGGCTAGTATGAAAAGGTTAACTCGACTATTCATCGCATCTGCGATAGGAAGTACAGCAGTTATTGCTCATGCATCCATTACTTATTTATCGATTGAAGATGTTGGACTGACGTCTTTAACTGAAAGTGAAATGTCCTCTTTACGAGGGGGATTTGTTTCTATTAACGATAATAATATTATTAATATCGGCTTGTCTATTAATACGGCGATTAATGGTGAAACGGTCCTTTCTACCCATATCGCAGACTTTACGATTAATAATGGTATATTAATGAGTCGAGATGGTAGCCAAACCTATGCGACTAATGACCCCTTAAAAGTGATATCAGTCGGTGGTAACAATAGCGTTAAGGGCAATATCAGTGATGATGCCTTTGGCGTTGCTGTTCAGAACTCTCTTGATGGTACACACATTAATACCCAAACTATTCTCGATGTAGAAGCAGATGTGAATAGTTATAACCAACAAACGATATTCAGGGGTCGTTTAGAGAATTCGATACTTTACAATGGTTATTAACCTAATCGCATATATGAAATTATCTTAATTAGTATTTTTTTGTCCTGAGAAGGGGTATTGTTATTAACAATACCCCTTTTCTTTGCTAGTGTTAAAAGTTGACAATAAAAAGTTCAATATATCCTCTCTTAATTACACTACTCCAACCTATTGATATATTTAGTTATTGTATATTTGCGATGCAAAAGTATTATTATTATGTGAATTTTCTTACTTATGAAACGGTGCAAACTATCTGGTTATTGCCTATATTTTTATTACACAATAATAAGATTTACATTGCTAGAAGGTGACTTCGATGGTGGCTCAATGTCAAAATAAATCAATTAATGGTCGTTTAGTTGCAATTGGATGCAGTTATGAACCTTGGATTGCGCTATTAGAACAATCGGGTTGGAAAACACATTGCTGTTACGACCTCCGCACGGCTGATTCAATCTTGGATGAATACAGTCCATGTATATGTGTTGTTGATTTAAGCAATAATGATTTTAGCTTAAATAGCATTTCTTTAAGGGCAAACAAAACAAAGCAAGTTAAGTGGATTGCTATTATCAAAAAAGAACAATTAAAAACTGATGCTATTTGTCAGTTTATTAATAATTTCTGCGTTGATTATTTTACAGTACCTATTCCAGGTAGCCATTTATTAGATACCATTGGCCATCAATTAGGCATGCTTGAGATTGAATCAAGCTCATGGGTAGAAATTACTTCGCAACATGATATGGGCTTATTTGGTGAGTCTAAATCAATTAAGCAGCTTCGTGATATGGTTCGCCGTGTAGCTATGACCGAAGTAAATGTTTTCCTGACGGGTGAAAATGGTACTGGGAAAGAGCTTATTGCCAAATCTATTCATAACTTATCGAAGCGTAAGAATACGGCTTTTATTTCGGTTAATTGCGCTTCGCTAACGCGTGACGATGAAAAAATGGCGTTATTAAATGGCAGTTACCGCAATGAAGATGGTGCATTATTTAATGGTACGTTAATGCTTGATAATGTCGAGGAGCTATCGCGGGAATTACAGGACAATTTACTCGCTTACCTTCAAGTACCAGCAAACGATAGTTTAGAAGAAGAGCCAAGCTGTGATGTCCGAGTTATTACATCTTCAAGTGCCGACCTTGAAGTCGCTGTAGCAAACGGTGAATTTAGTAAAGAATTGTTCTATCGCTTAAACGTGTTCCACATAAAAGTACCTACATTGCGCGAACGAGGGTCTGATATCTTCTTATTAGCAGAAACGTTCTTAACTAAGTTTGCTCGTGAATATAGTACGATGGCATCTTCATTTTCAGAAGACTCAAAGCAGCTGTTACTGCGCTATAGTTGGCCGGGCAATGTTAGAGAGTTGATTAACCAAGTTAAGCGTGCTGCACTGCTAGCTGAAGGCAACGAAGTGAAGGCTGAACATTTTGATTTGCCAAGTAAAGCAAATCTTAAACAAAGCCTTCGCAACATAAAAGATGAAGCTGAAAAAGATGTGTTAGTTGCGGTATTAGAAACTCATCGCGGTCAGGTAGCTTCAGCTGCTAAAGACTTAGGTGTGTCAAGAGCAACAATGTATCGACTGCTAAATAAGCACAACATTGTTCCTGATGTAAGGCATTATAATAATGGTTATGTGAGAGAATAATACCAGCGTGTCATTTAAGTACATTAAATAACAAAAAAGCCCTTTTAAGGGTTTTTTTGTTATTTATGGGAAAGGCAAAATTGCGATAACGAGCGGTTTTCATTTTAACCTTCTAACATGGTAAGCATCGTTTTAATCAGTATCAACGAACTGGCACTGGCTTAGTTTGGTATTACCATTTAGTGATCACATCATTGGTCAGCTCATCTTCGTCATCACTCAAAAATAATTGCTCTGGATTAGTGGCTAAGAGTTCTTCTTCGGTTGGTGCAACAAAGGTGATTTTTTTTAACGTATCCATACTACTTATTCCTTTTCCTTATGGAAGTAGGCCTGAAACGTGATTGTATTAACAGAGCCTACGCTCCTAAGCGCATATCTAAATGTCAGTTGTAGAAGGTAGCATAGTGAAGTTAAATGACTATATGATGAAAGTGAGAGCATGCTCTCACCATTTAGCAATAGCTGGTGGATTAATGTTCGATTATGCGCTGAGCAATTATCGGCTGATCATATAGCGCAAATTTTTACTCGAGGCCATACGTTGTCCCGCCGCATTTTGTAGAGAAAAAATTTGTTTATAGATAGTAAAGTAACGATTGATGTTACCCACATAGGTTATGGGTTCAAGGCCTACTTGTTCACGCACAATGATCTCAACGTTATTAAACCATTGAGTGGGATCGAAGCCTCGCTCTTCTGCGACTTTACGCAAACGGCGAATCCGGTTTGGGCCAGCATTGTAGCTTGCTAATGCAAAATAGAGTTTGTTTAGATCATCTGTTTCATCGTCGTTGATGTAACGTTCACGTATGAAGTCCATATATTTCACCCCAGCGTGGATATTGTTATCGATATTCTGAATGTTACGAATGTTGATATAGGGTTCTCGTGCGGTTTGGGGAAGTACTTGCATTATACCAACAGCACCTGCATGTGAGCGCTTTGACTGGTCAAACTGAGATTCTTGATATGCTTGTGCAGCAATGATTAACCAATTAATACCATACATATTGGCATAACGGATAAAGCGGTCTTCAAGCTGCTTGAATTTTTCAATGTTATTAGGACTAACGACTTTTTTAAACCAGGTTTTACTGTTGAGGTAACGGTTAAAAATGACATTGCCATTCAGAGTTCCGCGACGATTATCTTGAATGAAGCTGTTTATTAGTTCGCCAAGTTCTGGGCTGTCTTTTCGATAACTCCATCCTACACCTGCATTTTTCCTAATTGGGTATTCATAGTTTATTTGTAGGTCATCAGTAACTAAGTCCCAAAATTCTGCTTTATGTGAGTCTAGTACTGTCATTGGGATCAGCCCATCCTGAATCATTTGCAGTAATTCATAGTCTTGAAGCGTTTCTTCTAGAAAGTGGACATACATTGGCTCAAGATCTTTCTGGGTCAATCTTTTGTTAATTTTCCTGATGCTTTGGTAGTAGCTGGAACTGGCTCTAACCCAAACACTTTTTTCGGAGAGGTCGCTGAGTGTCGTAATGGGGGGCTGGGTCGAGTGGGTGATAAAGAGCTCTTGAATGTCTTTAATGATCGGCGTACTGAAGTCGACGACCTTAAGACGACGTTTTGTTATTGTCAGGTTTGCTGCAGCTATATCACCAACACCAGCAACAAGTGCAGGGAGAAGCTGATCACGATGTACTGGAATAATTTGTAAGCGATGGCGTTTTTGTGTTTTCAATAGGACGTGCTTTTCAAACAACAACAGCATCTCTGAAATCATGCCTTTGGGCTGACCCCGATCAAGGTAGTAAAACCCGAGATCAGCGGCGACTAATACACGAATAACTTTCTTTTCAGATAGCACAGGTAAATCACCAGTGTACTTTTCCTTGGGGATGGGTGTTATCTCGAAGGCAGAGCATAGTGATGACAGTCCCAGACCAATAATAAAGGTAGCCAAGCTAACTAGACGCATAGTAAGACTCAATATTGTTGCAATGTTATTGAGTATAGGAGATACCGTTTGCACGCGAATGTATAGGTAATAGCATTAAAGCCAGCATAGGTATTTTAGTTCATTTTTAGTCCTGTCAATAGGTTCGTTCTTTTTCGGATTAAGAGAATAAAATCAAGTAATTTTTTTGTGTTTTCTTAGATTCGTGAGCAATAAAATAGTTGACAAAAACGGTACGTTTCACGTGATTTTTTCATTTTTGAGAGTTAGCCGAAAACATCGGTTGTAACCTGTACTCTCTTGGTGAAATACTGATTTAGATCAATGTTTCCTTTCCTGAATTCTCGCTTAATACACCACATCTTGTACCAGCCCCATTACTAAGCCCTATATTTAGTGGTTTAGTGACAGCGTCATTTTTTAGGAGCTTTGTGTGAACCCTGTTGTGATCAAGCGTGATGGATGCCAAGTACCGTTTAATACCAAGCGTATTAAAGAAGCGGTTCTCAGTGCTGCCGAGTCATTGGAATCAATGGATGCAGTGTATGCTGAGTCTGTTGCTGAGAAAGTACTTTCTCAGTTTGAAAACCAAACTCAGGTGGATATCCATGCGATTCAGGATGCTGTTGAAAATCATCTAATGAATGGGCCACACAAAGAGGTTGCACGTGCGTATATTGAGTATCGTCATGATCGTGATATCGTGCGTGAGAAGGCAAGTACTTTAAGTGCTGAAATTACGGGCCTTGTTGAGCAAAGCAATGCTTCTTTGCTAAACGAGAATGCCAATAAAGATAGTAAGGTTATCCCGACCCAGCGTGACTTGCTGGCTGGTATCGTTAGTAAGCATTACGCAAAGAATCACATGCTACCTCGTGAGATTGTCCACGCTCACGAAAGTGGTCAGATTCACTATCATGACCTGGACTATTCGCCATTCTTTCCTATGTTCAACTGTATGATTGTTGACTTGGAAAACATGCTAACGAATGGTTTCCGTATGGGCAATGCAGAAATCGATACGCCGAAGTCCATTCAAACAGCAACGGCTGTAACTGCACAGATTGTTGCACAGGTCGCGAGCCATACATATGGTGGCACCACTTTGAATCGCCTAGATGAAGTTCTAGCCCCTTATGTTACTGCTAGTCACCGAAAGCATCTTGCGACAGCTCAAGAATGGGAAGTGCCAAACCCAGAAGCATATGCTAATAAATTGACTGAAAAAGAAGTGTATGACGCCTTTCAGTCTCTTGAATATGAGATCAATACACTTTTCAGTTCTAACGGGCAGACTCCATTCCTTAGTATCGGTCTTGGTTTAGGCACCTCATGGGAATCTAAGTTAATTCAAAAGTCTATTTTCGAAAATAGAATTAAAGGGCTGGGTAAGAATAAGAAAACAGCTGTTTTCCCTAAATTATTATTTGCCATCCGCGATGGTGTTAATCATAAGCCTTCAGACCCAAACTACGATATAAAGCAATTGGCGCTAGAATGTGCGTCTAAACGTATGTACCCGGATATCCTCAATTACGATAAAGTTGTGGAAGTGACAGGTTCATTCAAAGCCCCAATGGGCTGTCGTAGCTTCCTTGGTAAGTGGACTGATGAAAATGGTAAAGAAGTTCATGAAGGTCGTAATAACCTTGGTGTCGTAAGTTTGAACTTGCCGCGGATTGCGATTGAAGCCAATGGTGATGAAGATAAGTTCTTCCAGATCCTTGATGAACGTACGGCGCTAGTTAAGCAGGCTCTAGATACTCGTATTGACCGTTTACGTGGCGTTAAGGCACGTGTAGCACCGATTCTGTACACAGAAGGTGCGCTAGGTGTACGTTTAAAACCGGATGATGAAGTACTCGATATATTCAAAAATGGTCGTGCATCGATTTCCATGGGGTATATCGGTATTCACGAAACGATCAATGCGCTTTATGCTGAAGGCGGTGAGCACATTTATGACAGCGAAGTATTGCGTCAAAAAGGTATAGCGATTGTTAAGCGCCTAAAAGATGCAGTTGATAGCTGGAAGGAAGAGTCTGGATGGGGTTATAGCCTTTATAGCACGCCATCTGAGAACCTTTGCACTCGCTTTTGCTCGCTGGATACGAAAGAGTTTGGTGTTATTGATCATGTCACTGAAAAAGGTTACTACACCAACAGCTTCCACTTAGATGTGGAAAAGAGCGTTAACCCGTACGATAAAATCGACTTTGAAATGCCGTACCCAGAGTTAGCCAGCGGTGGTTTCATTTGTTACGGTGAATACCCAAACATGCAGCGTAATATTGAAGCGCTTGAGAATGTATGGGACTACTCATATTCTCGTGTTCCTTATTACGGCACAAATACACCGATTGATGAGTGTTACGAATGTGGTTTTACCGGTGAGTTTGATTGTACAAGTAAAGGCTTTACTTGCCCTAAATGTGGTAACCATGACCCTAAAAAAGTATCTGTAACACGTCGTGTATGTGGCTACCTAGGCTCTCCGGATTCACGCCCGTTTAACAGTGGTAAGCAGGAAGAAGTCATTCGCCGCGTAAAACACATGTAACAGCAGATTAACGATCAACTCTCGCTATACTTAAAGCGTTGTATAGCGAAGAGGGCTCTCTCTACATTTATTCTTAAAGTGCCTTTTTGGGCACTTTTTCTTTTGGTAACGTTATGAACTATCACAATTATTACTCGGTTGATGTCGTCAATGGCCCAGGAACGCGCTGTACGCTATTCGTTTCAGGCTGTGAGCACCAATGCCGTGGTTGTTATAATCAAAGCACATGGCGAACAGATGCTGGCCATGCTTATACTCAAGCGGTGGAAGATGCAATAATTGCAGATTTAAATGATAGCCGAATTAAGCGCCGTGGCTTATCGTTATCTGGTGGTGATCCACTTCATCCAGCAAATATATCAAGCGTGCTTCACTTGGTTAAGCGTGTACGACAAGAGTGCCAAGGCAAAGACATTTGGTTATGGTCAGGCTATCGCTTGGAAGAACTATCGCCAGAGCAACGTGCCATCATAGATTTAGTAGATGTGCTTGTTGATGGGAAGTTCGAAAAGGAATTACATGATCCTTCACTTGTTTGGAAGGGAAGTAGTAATCAAGTTATTCACTACCTAAAATGATTTGATCGCAAAGTGTTGCTTTTGTGTGAAAAACACGCACTAAAGGGTGAGTTATCCACTGTTTCTGTGTATAACTCTGGGAAAAGCAGGTGTATGAATACTCACGGTCTTAGGCTGTGGCTACCATTCAATATTGTTGCTATTAATTAGGATAGTAGTTAAATAGTCTAGATTTATTGAATAAGCCTATTTTATTCGCTTGTTCAATGATATTGATCGTGATAATTAATTATAACCTAATTATTGAATTATGTTTTCTATTTGATGCTTAAACATTGAAAATTAAATATTATGTGGGTTAGTTAAGAGGTGATGTTTAAATACAAAAATGTAATTTAATTTGTTATGATGCTAAAAAAGGCAGGATACTTCCTTTTAGGCGTAAAGATATTATTCATATACATTTTAAAGTTTGGGCTGCGTATTTTGGCAAGTTTTTTATCGAGGCTTTCTTCAAATTCTTATTTAATCGCAGTCAGTAATGTTTTCATTATGGCATTGCCTGTGTCATTGATCGCAACATTCTGTAATTTAATTGCATTTCTTGCTGAAGAAAGCGGGCACACAAGTATTAGCTTAACCGTTGGCTATGTCGGCCAGATGACAGGTCATATTTTCCCTATTTTGCTTAATATATATCTTGCTACATACGTCTCTTCTATACGACGCTTACCTAAAGCGGCATCAATATCTTGTTCACTGGCGGTCTTTTTTATCGCATCTCAGCAGTGGGGGTTAATCTCACCCGTTATTCCCTTACCGAATAACTTTGCTATTTCATTGCTATCGGCCTACGTGACTTGTATTTTGATTGATAAAATACAGAAACTCAGATGTTTCTCTTTTTCAGACTATTCCAATGCAGTCGATAATTCTGCAAAGATGATTATGATTTGTATACTTGCATTAGGCGGTGTGCTTTCTTTTTTCTTTCTTATCGAATTAATATTTAGTCGATATTTTATTCAGTTTATTTATCTGCCTGAACTTGATCCAACGTCATTTTATGATGGTCTGCTCTATGAATTTATCCGTGGTTTATTATGGAGTATTGGTATAAATGGACATAATGTTTTACATATGTTCAAGACTGAACTTTACGATATCACGATTTCAAATATGGCTGATTGGAATAACTTTGGTACGGATTTAAATATTATCAGTACCAATTTTTATGATTTCTTTACAGGGATGGGAGGGAGCGGGAACACATTAAGCTTAGTGCTGTGCATACTGTTATTTTCAAAAAATAAAAGCTATCGTATTCTTGCTAAGACTGTTCTCATTTTAAGTATTTTTAATATTAATGAGCCTGTACTATATGGTGTACCGATTATTTTTAACCCCATTATGATTGTCCCTTTCTTGCTTGTTCCCATGCTGAGCTTCGTATTGGCCTATGGTGCTATATATATAGGTATTATACCGCCGTTGAGTGTTGTCCAAAGCTGGATTGTGCCTCCGGTGATCAGTGGCTATTTAGCAACAGGGGGAGGAATTGTGACCCCACTGTTTCAAATCGCACTTATCTTGTTAGGAATTGCGGCTTACTATCCTTTTTTTAAGCTTATGGATAGACGCTCTAGTGGGCTAGATTTATCATCCATATTCAATAATCGTTTTTTTAATGACGACGAGATAGCAACACGATCTCGACTCACAAGTTTTATACCGTCATTACAAAGCAACCTTGATGCACAAAAAGAAGTGGAATCATTGCAATCTAATGGTACTTTTTTGTTGCACTATCAACCTCAGATCGATATTAAAACGCAAGACGTCACTGGACTAGAAGTGCTGATTCGATATCGCACAAAAGGTGGGAAGATCAAGCCGCCCTATTTTTTACCCTCATTTTCTCAACTTGGTTTAATGCCAGAACTTGATTTCTGGGTGCTTGAAAATGCCGTAAAAGAATCTGAGCCCTATGCGGGAAGCCCCGGCTTCTGTCTCTCTGTGAATGTGTCACCAGAAACGGTATTGACCAATGGATTCGTTAAATCATTGAGGCAGACGATCGCTCAAAGTGCATTAGAGTTTCATCAGATTGAAATTGAAATTACTGAAGAATTGCTAATTAAAGATGAAGTAAAGACAGCAAAGATCATTACGCAGCTTCAGACCCTCGGTATATCTGTAGCATTAGATGACTTTGGGACTGGTTATTCATCTTTGGCTTATTTATCTCGATTTGATTTTGATAAAATTAAGATAGATCGTTCGTTAGTGCTGAACCTTGATACAGAGCGAGGAAAGAGTCTATTTGGTGTTGTTGTACAGCTAGGTCGAATTGCGAAAGCTAAAATAGTGGTAGAGGGTATCGAAACCCAAAAAGATTTAGCTTTCATTGCTGAAATAGGTGTCCGCTATGTGCAAGGGTATTATTACTATAAACCGATGCCATTAGCAGAGCTTGAAGCGGGTGGGGTACTTTCATCTTCAGAAAAGAGGGTTTCATCTGAAGGCGAACTAGGGTAAATTCCCTTCCTTATTTTTGCTGTAGGAGGCGTTATGTCACGCACCATTATTTATACATATAAAATGCAAGAGAAAACACTGACGTTTTCCTATTCTCAACACCGCTCTATCCATGAGGCGGTTGCAGCAGCAGAAGGTATTGATTTAACGCAGTACTTTCAAATGGAACAGCAAGTTGAAGCCGTATCGTCTGGTAGTAAAGCGGTACGTGATTTCCGAGATAGCCACTTCCGTAAATTAGGGTTTGGTAAAATCACCTTAGCGAAAAAAGAAAATCGCGGTGTTGGCCACAAATAAAACTATTGCCCTGCCTCGTGGCAGGGTTTTTTATTGCGTTTTTTCCACCCTAAATAAATACAGTACCCTGCAATAGCTGCCAGTAAATGTTTTATGCTGTGTCCACTTATTGTCTCGCCGAGTAGTTGATAAATTTCCTCGTCATTAGATTCCACGCATTTCGCCAGTACATACCAACCTAAAGCGTATAGATAAAACCGTGAATGACTATAACGGGATGGATAAAGCAAAATGATAAGGGGTATATGAATGATAGGCAGTACTTGCACCAGCACATAGGCCGCCATGTTTCCTCTACCCGTGCTGACATCGGTCATGTACCAGTAAATAACCGATATGATCCCGTAGGCGAGCAGTAAAGGGAATATTCTCTTGCCCAGTTCTTGAGAAATACATTCAGCGATCACAATACAATAGAGACAGATAAAGCCGATAGTTATGGGGATACGGTCGAGCATTAATGTGAACGCATTTGGCGAGAAGTGATAGGAAGACGACCCCGCAAATGCAGCAATTAGGCTAAGAAAAAAAAGCTGATAGGCAATACTATGACTAGGAATGTGCTTGATACGTCTGACGGTGTGATGAAGCCCTAAAATGCCAATCAATAAAAAACCACTATTAGAGATAACATTCCAAAAGTGAGGAATAGCTAGAATTACCCGCTGGTCGGCATAATGATAAAAATTCCTGCTTTGGTGTATTGGCGAAAAAAAGAATGCAAGTCCAGCAAGGGCTATCGCAATAGCGACTAGCAACCCATATCGCCAATCAAAGGTATTACGGCGCATGTTATTGTTGTAATTGTCGCTTGGCATTTTAGCTCTCTGTTTGGCATTCCTCTTTCATTATAGCGATTCCTTCGTTAAAACATGCTCGCCATGCTTGTTTTACTTGATCGTTAAACAAGGGGTCGCATAAGCTAACGGCATTTATCAGGCAATCGAACCATATATCAAAGTCGATGGGGTGAACGTTAATCCCTTCTGGACCATGCCGGCGGCCATACATACGTATAGTCTCCCGTGCTGACTCCGAAGTTGATGCAAGTAGGATCATCACAATAGAAACTTTAATCATCCTGATTTGATTAACCATATCGACACCTTCAAACATCTGCCGAAATTTTTGATCTTTTTTGAAAAAATTGTCGTAGAAAATATCAAAAAAGTCATCGTGTTTCTGGCAGCGTTCATAACTGTCATTGAATTTTTCATGGAAGTCCATTTCATCTCCAATTTATTGTACTCAAACAAGTTTCCTGATGAGCAGGATGATTAATCAACAATAAAAGTATGGCCTTTTAGATAGAAAAGACAACCATGATGATAAGAAATGTGAGATGAAATGATGATAATGCACCCTGAAAAAGAGTGCATTATTTTAAAAAGAAAACGAAGGGAGGGTTATGATACCGATAGCTGCTTCTGGCGAAATAGGCTTGCAATAGCCTCAATGCTGCAAAGTATTAGACCAAACCAAATAAAGCCAAAACTAACCGCTTTTACCTCATCAAATATTTCACCAAATAAGAACACAGCCAATAAAAACTGCAGTGTAGGTTCAATATACTGCATTAGGCCAACCATGGTTAAACTGGTTCGGTTAATGGCAAGTGCGAAGAAGATGAGTGGTGCAAGAGTAATAGGCGCAGAGCCGATATAGAGCAGTAATGTTGTTATGTCTTCCGATACAACCGTACTCGTCCCCGACAAACTGGAGATAGCAAAGTAAATAAGCGCAAACGGCATTAAAATAATTGCTTCAAGTGTTACAGATGTGAGCGCATCGTATTTAATGAACTTCTTACACAGCCCATAAAATGCAAAAAAACTGCCCATGATTAAAGCGACCCATGGTAGTTCACCATAATGCCAAACTTGATAGGCAATACCGATAACCCCTAAAACAGAGGCAGCACGTTGCGCCGGAGAAAGTCGCTCTTTCAGAAATATAACGGCAAGCGCAATCGCAAAGAGTGGGTTGATAAAGAAACCGAGGCTGGCTTCTAATACTTTCCCTTGCGTCATCGCCCAAGTAAATGCATACCAAGAAACACACATGATTAAGCCAGCTAAAGCCGACATGAATAGTGAGCGTTTATCTTGCCACAGCGTTGCAAGTGTAGGTATAGGCCGTCTAAGTAATAGCATAATGAATAACATAAACGGTACAGAAAATATTATCCGCAACGACAATAAATCATTGATATCTGCCTGAGGTAAAAACTGGTAGTAAAGTGGCAAAATGCCCCAAAGTACAAAAGAAAACGCGGCCAATGCATTTCCGGCACGATGACTTTGCATATCGAGCAACCTAGAAAAATGAGAGAGTAAGAGAGTATTTTCTCATTAAATAGGTTGTGAAGATAGATGCGCATAAGTAATAAATTACACGTTCAAAAAAGTAATGAAGGAGAGGGTACTATTTTTTCATGGCGATAATGGTATGCACTAGCCACAAACGCTTTTTCCCCGTGAGATGGGCTGAATATTCTTGCTTTTTCTTCCACGAAATGATGTAAAAACCACTTAGTAGGTGTTCAATCTCACGTTGGCTGTGGGTGAGGATAGGGAGTTGCTCATTCTCTTGCAAGGTTTCACTGCCTAAAAAGTGACCGCAAAAAATACCGTCTACAGATAAGCTATCTTGAATGTTCTCCCAAAGTATATTGAAATCTGTTTCGGTACTGAAAAAAAGGCAGGCACTGGCATTAATTAGATGAGCCCGAGGAAACTCAAAGTCAGCAAAGCTACTAATTTGAATGTTGAGGTTTGGATTGTCGCTGGTGAGTGGATGTGCAGAAAGTGCCTCCAATCGAGGTATATCATTGTCAAATGCATAAACATCATAGCCATTCTCTAACAAATACAAGGTATCTCGCCCTGCACCGCAAGCGCAATCTACAGCTACTTTCTTGTTGGCGTTACTTCCTAAGAACTCAATAGCTTCAACCAAATGCGATCTTGGTATCAGTATGGTTTGATTATTTAAGTTAGCGAGCCAATCAATGGTTGCCATGCAGATACCCTCTTAGTTACTTAAACGGCTTGAATAAAAGAGAAATTAAGTGTGGTAACCGTTATCTGTGTGTAAGTATAGCCGTCTTATCAATATTTAATTTTAGACTGAAGTATAAATATCTCGAGGAAACCGCTATGGAGCCTTCAATTGAGGCCGCAGGGCATTCACGCCTGACTGTTATGGGTAAATAAGCGAAGTCGTGATAAACATTTGTATCATCTTGAAAGATAAAAACCTGCGGCATACGACGGAAGTTTGTTATTATGGGGCATATATCAAGTAACGACTTGATGCGTTATATAAAAGATAAGAGAGAATAGAATGACTAAGTTAACCGCTGATATTAAAGCAAACGTTGAATTGTTTGTTGCAGATACGAAAGAGTCTCAAGTAATTTGGGGTCTTTGTAATGAAGAAGGTGACTGGCTTTCTGTTGCATCAAGTGAGTTTGAAGAATCAGAAGTTATGCCTTTCTGGTCTGCAGAAGCCGATGCGAAAGAACATTGTGCTGATGAGTGGGTCGAATTCACTGCTGTTATGATTCCGTTGGATGTTTTCGTTGAAGATTGGATGATTACACTATCTGAAGATGGCGTTTTGGTTGGACTAAACTGGAACGTTCAACTTGAAGGTTCTGAGCTTGAGCCGACAGATGTTGCAAAGCTATATCTATAATAGATTTACCGATAAAAAGTGATATTTGTAATCGAGCTTGTTAACTTGGTTTAATCATTTTTTAAAGCATATCGTAAAGGCCACGACGTTTTCTTCGTGGCCTTTTTAGTGCTCAGAAGAAGAGGCTTGCTATACTTTAACTGACTAAGTTGTCATTAGGAGAGTAGTGATGGTACTGTCAGAATGTCGTCAGCTAGTAGCGGATAAAACGATTATCGAGGCTCGTTTGGTTCATGATTTTCTTAGTGCAGGGTGGGGCATTCATTTTATCGATGGCGAAGGAAATGATTACCCAGTTACCGACACTTACGGTATACCTTGTAGTTATGATTCATTGAAGCAAGCTGAAGATACGGTACATCAGGTTGTTAATTGCCCTGTACATATAGATAGTCTATTCCGTTTCGCAGAACGTTAATACTATCGCTAGAGATGATTATTCTTGGAATTGGTCTAATTTGTTCTTGAATGGAAAAGTACGATCGTGCTAAAAATAGCTATTCGTGAATAAATAAAGTCATGGCACCTTATGAATAAAAGACAGGCGACTCGTGAACACATTCTTGCGACAGCATTTGACGTTGCAAGTACAGATGGTTTAGACAGTCTAACTATTGGGCAGTTAGCCAAAGCAGTCGGTATGTCGAAAAGTGGGGTTTTTTCTCACTTTAATTCGAAGGAAAATTTACAAGTTGCTGTTCTGGAGTTTGCTGGGAAAATGTTTGTTGAACGAGTTATCCAGCCTGCTCGTATCGACGCCCCTGATAATATTGAACAGAAACTACGCATCTTATTAAAGCACTGGCTTGAATGGAATCAGTCGTTTCAAGGCAGCTGCATGTTTTTAGATGCGTGGAAAGACAACGTTGAGACAGATTCAACCATACAAATCGCCTTACAGGCATTAACACGGCGTTGGTTAGATTACTTAGCCAGTCAAATTGATAAGGCAAAAGCTCGGAATGAGTTCAAACCAGCACTTGATACTTGGCAAGGCGTCTATCGCCTTTATGGAATTTATTTAAGTAGCCATTTGTTCCGTTCATTGTCATTAGAAACCGATGATCACCAACGTTTTTGGTGTGGTATTGAAGAGATATTCACGGAATGGCGCGTGTAAGTGCTGTTTTATACAGTACAAAAGCACGGTCGTACTATTTCGTAATAAGGAAAGTTAGGATGAGCAGCAAGATTTATTTTAAACAAAAGAAAGGCTTTAGTTTTCGTAAAGGGATGGTGAGCATAACGACACGATTGCATCATATTATCGCACCATCCCATGCGAGAAAGCTGGCAAAACGCGTATTATTAACACCTGTACGAAGTACAAGATCGGTAACTGAACCTGTAGGGCTGATCCGTGAAGCGGTTGAGACATCAGAGGGTAAAATGATGACTTACCGTTTGGGTACAGGGCCAACTTGGGTGCTTGGGCATGGTTGGTCAGGAGCATCTAGCCAGTTTTTCCCGCTAATGGAACATATAGCACAAGCTGGATACACCGCATTGGCATTTGATAACCCAGCACATGGTGAGAGTGAAGGTCGATATGGTCATCTTCCTGGGTTTGTATCAGCTTTGGATGCAATTTTAGAGCAGCAAGACTCAATCTCTGGTGTTGTTGCACATAGTATGGGGGGAGCGATGGTACTTGAAAGTCGTCATGAGTGCCTAGAAAACAAACCTGTCCTACTGATTGCACCGGTCTTGAATTACACCGAGAATCTACTAACGACCGTTGAAAGCTCTGGTTATTCAATGAAGTTATTCAATGAAGTCGTCGGTGAAATAGCAGATCACTATCAATACCCCTTAGACAGTATTAATCCGATACAGCGACTTGGGCAGAGACAGACGAAGGCTGTGATCGTACATGATATCGGCGATAAGTTTGCTGCTTTTTCAGCATCTAAGTTAGCCAGTGAAATGGATCATGTGACGTTAATCGCAACGGAAGGACTGGGACATGGCCGAATTCTAAAAAGCGAACAGCTTCGTCAAGGGTTTGACCTATTAACAGAAGCATAGCCTCGAGGTAAACGGTTCTAAGTCAACAATGTGGCGGTATGCTGAGTTTAAAAGGGCTTCTTTGTGTTCCGATAAAAGGGTGGAACGAAGAAGCCCTGTAATCATATATTTAGTTAGCGCTGACTTCACTTTGAGAGCGAGCTTGTTCTCTTTGTATTACTTCTTCATCAAGTTCAGCGATTTTCGCCTTCATTAACTGATGGCAATGATCTGCCAATTCACGCGCATCCTGAACTTGATATTTTGAAATATCAATAGGTTCGAGCATTTCGGCAATAACAATACCGTTATTACGATTGGCTAGTGAGAGCTTATGGTGAACAGAGCTGACACATACAGGTACAATAGGGACTCCCGCTTCAATGGCCATGCGGAAAGCGCCAGTTTTGAATGGAAGTAAGCCTCGACCTTTACTGCGAGTCCCTTCTGGGTACATCCACACGGAGAGATCTCGCTTATGAATGGCTTCTGCGACTTGTTGAATGGTGTTTCTTGCTTTTGATTTATTTTCACGGTCGATCAATATGTTGCCAGTGATCCAGTATAACTGTCCGAAAAACGGGACCCATAGTAGACTTTTCTTACCGATGGTAACGGTACGAGGCATCAACATGCCAGGTGAAGTGACAAAATCAAATATATTCTGATGGTTTGATATATATACGGCTTTTGGGGTGTCGGCTACGTTTTCTTTACCACGGTGAATTAACTCCACACCCATGATTTTTTGTAGCTGATTAAACCAACGACAGAACACGTGGACGTGCTTAGGATCTCTTGGGCTGAATATCGAACAGTAAACGAGAGCACAGAGTGTAGTAACAATAATAAAGAGAGCACCAAGTACTAGGCGAATAAATGAAAGCACGTGTATTCCTTTGTTCACATACAAAACTGTGTTCATTATGAGATTTTTTTAGAGTAAAAACTAGTTGAAGATATGCTGTTTTCCGCTTTTTATCTGAGATGTGTCAGTTTTTGACCTAAAAGAAGTGAGTAGATAGTAAAAGCATGCTTGATATCACATTAAGTGTTCGCGATTAGGAGCAAAGATGTTCTTATTTGGCGGAGTAATATAATAAATCAAACATAATCAAAAGCTTATTGGTCTATCATCGTGCGGCGCTTGAAAATTCTTTGTTATGTAGTATTCGGCTTATATTTACCTGTTGCGAAAGCGACCTTTTATTTTGAAACGTTGATTACCAATGGTCAGGTATACCGCTCCCCCGCAAACACCGTTATAGGCATTAATGATGGCGTCATTAGCTTCTTAGGAAAGGTGACTGAAGCACGCGCTTTTATTAATAATAATACCGAGATGATCGATGTGGGAGGGGCGGCGATTTATCCTGGATTCATTGAACTACATGCTCATGTTTTCGATAACATCATGTTTAGCCATAGTACGTGTCGGGTTGAGCTTGACGATGGCTCGATTGGATTGGCGGAATGTATAAACCAAACAAAGCAATGGCCAAATGACCGCTGGGCACTCGGTTACAGTGAGGATTTACTTTCTCAATCCTTTCCAATGGCGGCTCCAAGAGATTGGCTAGACCACTATTTCCCCGAAAGGCCTGTCGTCGTGAGTAAACCGCATTCATCCATTGTATGGCTTAATAGCCGCGCAATGGATGAAGTGAAAATTACACACCACAGTGCCAAGCCTCTGGGAGGTCGAATTCTACGGGATGATAACGATAGACCAAATGGCGTGTTAATAGGTTCTATTGCTGAAAAAGCGCTAATAAAAGCGGTAGGTTCACACCCTATCGTTATGCCATCATTAATGGAGCGTTATCAATCAAAAATTGCATCATTTCATCGTCAAGGCATAACCAGCCTGGCTGAAGGGGGAAGTTTATGGCGCATGGGAAGCATTGATTTTTGGAATAAAATGCATGAAACCGGACAGCTTGAAATTCGAGTATCTGTGCGTCCTCGGTTATCTCCTTTTGGTGGTGTCAATGAGCAACTGTCTCAGTTAGAGGCAATATTTCGGAATGATTTTGGCTCATCACTTATCATTAACCAAGTGAAAATTTCCGTCGATGGGCAATACCACCTTGGCACTGCACGTTTAAGTTCGCCTTATCGAACACCTGCGATAAAGCATGAAACTAAAGGTATTTTCTATTTTTCACCTACAGAGTTAAACACTTGGCTACAGCGTTTACAGACATTGGGGTATGGGGCCTATGTGCAAGCGGAGGGGGATGCAGCAGTAGAAGCTACGCTGTACTCAATTGAAAATGCAAGACGCTTTAGTGAAGATCAGCGTTTTACATTATCTGATATGCACTTTATCAAGCCCAAAATGTTTGATTTATTGGACAAGCATAATGTGAGTGTGTCTTTTACTGACCTCCACAATGAGGCGTACCTCTCTCGCGAGGTTAAGGTCGATATCCCCAATTCTACCGCGATGAAAGTGACTCTTGCTGCATTGCTAGAAAAGAAGATAAAGCCAGCCTTAAGCAGTGTTGGGTTTAATGACCAAGTGGTAACTCCCTTGATGCGTATTAGCCAGTCATTACAACTCGGCAGGTACGGATTTCAAGATGTTCATCAAGCTATTGATAGCTATACAATTGAGCCAGCAAGAGCGCTCGGGATTGAAGCAATAACGGGCAGTATTGTACTTGGTAAGTCAGCCGATTTTGCGATTGTTGACCAGGCCATTAGCAGTCTGCCTATCAGTGACATCGGGAACGCGAATATACTCATGACGATATTTCAGGGAAAGACGGTTTATTCTCGTGATTCAACTCAGGGGTGACACACTCAAATTATTATGGGCACTATTTCACTATTTGACTGTTTTTAAAGCTTAATACCCGTGTGGGCGTGAAGTTGCTCGCATTGAGTGAGTGTTATCAATAAAGTAACTGGATAAGTAACTGGATACAGGCGATAAATGTATTCGGTAGATGGCTTCCTTATCCCTGATAGTGTTTGTCCTGATGTGTATTAGGTGAATAGCATTTACCCTTCTGTTGTGTGGAATTTCGAGGCTAACTAAAGTTAGCCTTTTTTTTGTCTTTTTTTTAATCACCTATTGTCAATTCTTCAGTCGTTAGATAGCCGCCTTCTGATTGTGTTGGTACTATTCTTGAAGTGCGCAAAAATATTCAACAAAAATGTTCAATAGCTTGAGTCATCGACTGATGTTAAGCATAGAAAAGTCTAGGGGGTAAGGTGATAAGAAAAGGCTTTATATCGTTTCTCGTATTGCTCGGAGTAGTAGGGTGCAGCTCAACACCCGATCAACCCAAAGAAGAAACAACACCAGCACCTAGCATGATCAAAGAGTATCAATATGTGCCGTTAAATGTGCCTTTTAACCAACAAGCATCATTCGATACCGTATATCGCCAGTGGAAAGGTACACCTTATCGGCTTGGCGGTACATCACGTCAGGGCATTGATTGTTCGGCGTTTGTGCAAGTCGGTTATGCCGATGTGCATAACCTTCGCTTACCGAGAACAACTTCGCAGCAAGTAAAATTGGGTAAATGGGTAGCACTCAAAGAAGTGCAAGAAGGCGATTTGGTTTTCTTTAAAACCGGGCGTGATACACGCCATGTTGGTATCTATGTCGGTGAGTCGCGTTTTCTGCACGCATCAACATCTCAAGGTGTCATGATTTCAAGTTTGCAAAATCCATATTGGCGAAGTGTTTACTGGCAATCTCGTCGTATAGACAACTAAACGTTACGCTTTGTTCACGATTGTATAAGTCGCGAAAAAATCAATCCACCACCATAATGTAGCTATAGGATAGAGACCCAGTTGTAAATGATACAGCTGGGGATAATCGGGAGGTGATCCTATGGCTATGGCATTAACGGTTGGGCAGTTTCTCGCTAGTCATCATGTCGATTATAGTCTGATGCGACATCGGCATACTGATACGTCATTCAGCTCCGCAATTTCAGCACATGTACCGACTTCTCAAGTAGCGAAAGCGGTAATGCTGAAGGACCAAAATAATGAGTTCTTAATGGCTGTTGTTCCGTCGAACCGGCGAGTCATGATCGATAAGATCAGCCGGATGATGGGCAAGCAATACTTTTTAATTGGTGAGCATGAACTTTCTACCATTTTTCAAGATTGTGAACCCGGTGCTGTTCCCTCTTTAGGGCCAGCCTACCAGGTCGATATGTTGGTGGATGATTTATTGCTAGAGCAAGATGAGCTTTATATTGAATCGGGAGATCATGAGAACTTGATCCACTTAGACAAGAAGCAGTTTCACAGAGCGATACAAGGGGCTCCTCACCAGAACATCAGTGGTTATCGTATGCTCTATTCTCAGGCGCATGATGGGCGTCACTGGGAGTGGGAGTAGTTTCAGCGTTGTTACCTTAGGTTTCAAATCGTGATAAAAAGCAGCCCAGTTATACAGTTTTAATTAGAAAGAGAAGCATGACTGGGCTGTTTGTTATTATTTCAATTTACTAGTCGGCAAGCTTCAGCCTTAACCAAAGCCCCGGAGGCGTACTAAAGCCTGTGGTTACTGAAGAAATATGGCCGTCTTTAATCACAAATGCTGATGGTACCGCCGATACTCCCCACTGCTTCATGGTATCACCAGCATTGTCGTTAATGGTATCAAAGTCATAACCATGGTGGTTGAGATAAGCATTTAAGCGTCTATCGTCACCAGAGTTAACGGCAATAGATAGCACCTCGTAGTCATTATTCAGCCAGTCTACCGTCGGGCTAACAAATCGGCAGACGCTGCACCATGTTCCCCAAAAATAGACCAAAACAGGCTTTTCATGACTTTTTGCGATTAAATCAACAGTTTCACCTTTCGTCGTTTGCATCACTAATGGCGGAACTTCCCCTTTGGGCATATCTTGGCTACGCCAGGCATCGAGTGCTGTACTTACAAAAATAAAGATCAATACTAACCATATGGCTTCTTTCAGGAGTCGTAGTAGCTTTGAGGGTGCTTTGGCCTCAGACTTCTTGCTTTCTGCTTCACGTGATTTTAGCGACATTATCGTTGGCCTTTACCGCTTGCAGCTTCAATAGCTGTTATTACCTCATCACTTTTCAGAATAACAGGCAGCGGTATTCCCATTGGTGCGTTTGGTCCGTAGACAATATTAAACGGGACACCAAAACGGCCATTGGCACGCAGAAAGCCCGTCACATAGTCTGATGGCTTCGTCCAGTCACCGCGCATCAACACAATGTTTTCTTCACCCAATGTTGAGTAGACTGGATCTTGGAGTAATACCGTTACTTTATTGACCTTACAGGTAATACACCAATCTGCAGTTACATCAACAAAAACGGTTTTACCTTGGCTGACTTGTACCTGAATTTCATTGACATTCAGAGGCTGCCAAAAGTGATCTTTAGCCAGTGGTGTAGCCCAACGATCTGCTGTCATGCTACCTGCAATTAAGCCTCCGCCAGTACCAAAGATAATGAAAGCAACCGCTAAGATAACAGGTTTGCGTCCTTTTATTTTGCCTAAGCGCCATAGCAACGCAATAACCATTAATACACCAACAATAACGATTGCTGCGGTACCGAAGAAGTTAGTCATTAAGCTAAGTAACCACAGGCTGGTGGCTAGCATCATAAAGCCGAATAACGTTTTTACCTTATCCATCCACAGGCCTGGTTTTGGCAGGGCATTGGCAAGACGAGGGAAAAGGGCGATAAGTAGCCATGGTGCAGCCATACCAACGGCTAAAGCCGTAAAGACAGCAATTAGCGTCACGTTACTTGCACCTAAAGCAAAAGCGACAGCCGTTCCTAAAAATGGTGCGCTGCATGGTGTAGCCAGTAGGGTTGCGAACATACCTTGGACGAAATGACCCGCATATGAGTCATCACCTTTAGTTGCCATCCAGGTGTTTGTATTGCTTGATAGACGTATTTCAAACAAGCCCAGCATGTTTGCTGCAAATAAAATGGTGATCAGTACCATCGCACCAATGAAGTAAGGGCTTTGGAATTGAACTCCCCAACCTAAGGCTTGCCCTGAAAGCTTCAGAACAATCAAGAATCCGGCAAGAAGCCAGAAAGACGTTAAAATCCCGGCTGCGGACGATAAGAACTGCATCCGAATTTGACGTTGCTGTAGGCCGTTTGCGGTGATAACACTGCTTAACTTCATTCCTAGTACAGGCAGTACACATGGCATGATATTCAAGATCAGGCCGCCTAAAAGCGCGATACCAATGATCTCAAGCAAATTGGTGTTACCGCCAGCGATAGCGACGGGGATATCGTTGGCGATCCCTTGAACTTCAACAGAGAAATCAGTGTCGCTGATTGTTACGTTAAGGGTTTCACCCAGAAGCTTAGGTTCTCCAAACCAGCTGCTTACATCCATTTGTGCAGTAAGCGTATTACCATCGACATGGATTCTAGGTTTAAGGAAAGAGGCGTCTTGTACATTTTGTGTCTCGCCATCAATGAATACATCTGGTGATTTCCAACCTAATGTATTTGTCGCTACCACAGACATGACACGCTTGTCTTTGTTCCAAGAAAGTGCATCTAGCTCAACAGTGGCTTGAGCTTTCGGTACTAGCGTCATGCCTTGGTTGTAAAGGTGCATTGCTTCGGCAGAAGCAGTTAGATCTGCAGGGTTGAAGCTAAGCGAAATTTCATAATCGGTTAAGACGCAAATATTGGTGCACGATGACATCGTTAACACACCTGAGAGGAAAACAGGTTTGTTCATGTCATCAATATGCAACGTCATTGGAAAGACGATGTTCTCTTTGTAGCCTAAGGTTTCGACACCAAGAAACTCATAGCGCTTTGGCATCGGCCAATGCCAGTCAACATCGGCAAGGTTGTTTGATAGCTCCCAATTAATTGTTGGCGCAACACCACCTTCGCCGGGGCTACGCCAGTAGGTTTTCCAGTCGGTATCCAGTTTTACTTCTAAAAGAGCTTCTACCGTATTTGAGGCTGTATCTTGTTGCCCGGTTAGCATATAGCGAAGTTGTACAGGTGGATGATCAGGGTTGTTGAGCCACCCCGTTGAATACTCAGTAGCAGAAACAGAAAGCGAGATGAGAGTACTCACTAACGCCACAAGGGTTGTAAAGAAAGATAATCGTTTAAATATCATAGTTTTCAATGTAATAACTCCAAAAATAAAACAGCAGAAAGCGCAGGTAAATACCTGATAAATCAATCTGGGGTTATTCTCGAAATACGCAAAAGGTAAGGTGACGTCGCCGTGTAGGGGGGATAGGCTCGGTTAGTACTGGCACAATACGGCTAACACCAGCGAACACTGAAAATGTCAGCACAATAATAAATAGGCTGATAATTGCATGCTCAAAAGTATGTTGGTGCAGTTGCAGCAGGTGATCGGATAATGAGCATTTATCGGTGTTTTCTGATGACTGGCTGTCTAGTGATCGTTGGATCTCAGCCGAGAGTGCCGGGGTATTAAAGTAGCTGTCGGTTGATTGAGCATTGTCAGCACCATACACATTACAGCTAGTCACTAGGCCAAAATTTTGTCCCGAGCAGACAAAAATGACTAGCATAACTAGCAGCAGTGTATATTTTGCTGTTTGGTTACGATTTAACCTATTGTGCATTAATGCTCTCAATCGCCATAAAAATAAAATAACTTCCAATAAATGTTTGGAAATAAAGCTAACAACGACATTCTGACCGTGCTAGTAGTCGAAAGTTTCATTGTTCGCTAGTTTTCACGTATTTTCGTGATTTTATGTTCATAGTGCAACCTTGTCGTTAAAATCAGTTACAAAGTAGCTGTGCTACAAGATGAAAAAAACCATCAAACTTAGCTTACGTAACAGTAAACATGGCTTGATGGTTTAATGAAGAAGGCTTAAGCGTGGAACCTACACTGGAGTATTAACGCTTATTACGCAAATAGCGCTTGCGACGCTCTTCTTTCTTCTTGATTTGCTGTTCTTTCTTACGTTCCGCTTCAATTTCTACGTTCACCAACTCTTCAGTGATCATCTCAGGGCGTTCCATAGTGATCTTACCCAGAGTACCGTTACGTAATTCATTGATTAGAATTTCAGAGGCTTTGTGAAGGTCTATACGACCACCAGAGCGTAAACAGCCACGCTTGCGACCAATCTCTTCCATGAGCTCAATTTCAGTTTCAGGCACATCGTCATCTAGCTCGTAGCGAGCTTTGATGAGCTCAGGGTATGCTTGAATAAGGTATTCAATGGTAAAGAATGCAACGTCAATGTAGTCCATTGCGGTATCTTTAACTGCACCCGTTGCGGCAAGGCGGAAACCACTGTGTGGGTTTTCAACTTTAGGCCACAAAATGCCTGGTGTATCAGATAAAACGATACCGTTTTGCAAGTTAATTCGCTGCTGTTGGCGCGTTACTGCTGGCTGGTTACCTGTGATAGCAACAGTTCGGCCTGCTAGTGCATTGATAATGGTGGATTTACCGACATTCGGAATCCCCATGATCATGGTGCGAATATTTTTACCCATGTCTTCGCGGTGTGGCGCTAGCTTGCGACATAGCTCAGTGATCATCTTCACTTCGCTAAGGTTTTCTGTGGTGATGGCTATAGCCTTTACACCTTGCTCTTTTTCAAGGTGGTCAATCCACAATTGCGTCATTTCCGGATCTGCCAAATCACGTTTATTCAGCACTTTAACGACAGGTGTCGTGTTTTTCTCACGGAATGTTTTAATCAGTGGGTTTTCACTACTGAACGGAATGCGGGCATCAAGTACTTCGATGATGACATCAATTTTAGGAAGTACTTCTTCAATTTCTTTACGGGCTTTGTGCATGTGGCCCGGAAACCACTGGATTGTTTGGCTGCTCATTTGTATTAACTCTTTTTTGTTCGGCAAAGTCTTTGAGTTACTAAAGCAAAGGCAAGCCGATAGCTATTAAGTAAGCAGTGTTCACTTAAGTACACATTAACTGGCAAGATTGTTCCAACCAGCGCTTACTTATCAGTTGTTAGTCAGTTGATGTGAAGTTTAACGTAATGAGCGAGAGACATAAACGATTTTGGTCCTAGGTCACAGTTTTAACGGTGTTTCTCAGTTAGTCGTATAAAATGACACCAATCGGTACATCGCAAAGCAGTCAGGATGTGTAGCGATGCTGGTTACCATTGAGTAAGCAATCAGCCATTTGTCGCGAAGTGACCTGCAATGATTCGCTAGATACTGTTGTAATACAGACATAATGATTAGCGACAAGACCAATATGTAGGATTTTGCCCCAATGAATTGGGGCTTTTTTTATTTTACGTTTTTACTATGGACTGCTTATTGCCTTAGTTCTTTATTACATTGACGTTCTGCTTTGAGATATCTGTTAGGAGTAATAAATTTCTCGATTGTTCGATACCTCTTTTAATATCGTCTTATGCATTGTAACAAAATATTAGATGTGCGAATGAGTAGGTAGATTGAAAATCGACCTCTTTGTAACGAAATTAAGTTTGCCGAGAGTAATTAGGCGAAAATTGCCTCTAAAATGTGTGCAAATGTTCGTTGCTAAAAAATAATCGAGTATAGATAGAAACAACAATTAACACTGATGATTATTTTGTATCACAAGACAAAGATAGTATTTAATTTGCTGATTTATTGGCTATTTATAAAAATACTGTATATGCCTTGGAGCAAAAGATTGAAAAAGTGTAGCCACTTAACGGAAAAAGAAATATTAGGTACCCTCTGTGCAATTTCTCTGATTTTTTCTGCGGGAGCCAATGGTATAGAAGCAGAGACCATCTATACCAATGGTCACATCATCACGATGGATGACTCTAGAAAAACGGTTGAGGCTGTTGCGGTCAGTCAGGGAAAAATACAAGCTGTTGGTGAACTTTCAGAGATGAAGTCACTTGCCTCTGAACACACAAATATTGTGGACTTGGAAGGAAAGACAATGTTGCCAGGGTTTATTGACCCGCATGGTCATTTCTTTTTCATGGCAGAGTATGCATATGGCTGGGTAGATATTAATAGTAAGCCGATAGGCACTGTGGAAACCATGGACGACATGATGTTGCTCCTTAAACAGCAAGTGGAAGTGACCCCAGAAGGTGAGTGGATTTTGGGGTGGGGTTATGATGATACTAATATCAAGGAAATGCGGCACCCAACCCGTGAAGATTTAGATAACGTCAGCACAAAGCATCCAATTTATGTACAGCATGTCTCAGGCTGGTTGTCTTCAGCAAATACGTTGGCACTGGAGCTAGCCGGCATAAATAAAGACACTCCTGATCCCGATGATGGTCATATCCAAAAGGATCCTAAAACAGGTGAACCAACAGGGGTTATTGAATCCGCTCTACCACCTGTTTATAAAGTCGTCCCAAGTTACAAGCCTCAAGATTATGTTCAAGCGATGGAAGCGGGCTCTGACATGTACCTTGCAGCAGGTGTAACGACAGCACATGAAGGGTGGGGTAACTTCAATCAATGGGAGCTATTGCAGCAAGGATTGGAAGCTGGAACGTTGAAAGTCCGTACGATTTTCCGTCCTTTAGCGCAAGGTAGTGGAACAGAGGAACTGGAACTGTATCCTCAGATTGCTTCTGGAACCGCTATCGATCAAGAACAGATGCTTGTTTTGGGGGCGCATAAATTAACTGCTGACGGCTCTATTCAAGGATATACAGCTTACTTATCTGACCCTTACTTTAAGCAACCTGAAGGGCAGGTAGATCATGCGGGTTATCCCACGCATGATCATGAAGCCCTTCAAGAAATGGTTTTGAGTCTTCATAAGAAAGGGCATCAACTTGCGATTCATGGAAATGGCGATAAGGCGATCGATTATATACTCGATGCTTTTGAAGCGGCTCAGAAAGCTTATCCAAGAGAGGACACTCGTCATATTGTCATTCATAGCCAGATGGCACGTGATGACCAACTCGACAGAATGAAAACACTAGGCGCAATCCCTTCTTTCTTTTCAACGCATACTTATTTCTGGGGTGATCGTCATTACGAAATATTTATGGGTGCAGAACGTGCTGAACGCATGAGCCCAGCAGGCTCTGCAGTACGTAAGGGTTTACCGTTTACATTGCATAATGACACCTACATAACGCCTATTAGCCCATTAAAGTCTATCTGGTCAGCGGTTAACCGACAGTCATCAAGTGGGAGGGATTTAGGTAAAGAAGCGCAAGGTGTGTCGGTATATGATGCGATGAAAGGTGTGACTATATATGCGGCTTGGCAAAGTTTTGAAGATGATATAAAAGGGTCAATTGAAGCTGGAAAGCTTGCAGACTTTATTATTCTTGATGAAAACCCACTGAAAGTTGATCCAATGGCTATTAAAGATATTCGTATCAGAGCCACAATTATTGGTGATGACATTGTTTATGGGGCGATTTAAATAAAATAATATTTGATGTAATTCCTTTACCCTCACAATGTGAGGGTTTTTTCACTTATACTATAGTGAAAAATTATGCTACAGCGAATAAATAGTTTATGAAATAGTCAATTATTTTCACGATTCATTTTATTTTAGCCATTCAATAAGCTTCGAAATACACCATTTTAATTATTTGTTTTTATCGTAGTAATATAGTTGATATTTATTATTGTTTTATGTGGACAATAATTTATAGCGTTGAGAATTAGGCATATGGGGGAGATATACCTCAAAGGATGCTAATGAATTTTTCGCTTTAGTGAGTCAGAATCTATGTGGGAAAGATATGGTAAGTGATCATTTTATTTGACTTTATCAACTCTTGTTATTAAATCATTGGATCAGGTAAAAATGAAGGTTAAGTTATTTAACAAAGTAGCAATCGTTGCTACCGCAGTGATACTGCTGAGTGGATGTGTTGGTAGCAATGTAGCAACCACTAAATTGATGGGGTATAACATCAAAGCCGTTGATAACCGTTATGCTCGTGGTGGATTGAATATGTTAATGTCACCAATATATGGTGTGACTATTTCAGCAGATTATTTGGTTCTGAATTCACTAGAATTTTGGACAGGCAGTAACCCAATTAGTGGAGTACCTCACATCTTTGACACTGAAACCGAAACATGGTTGGATGTAAATGAAAATATTGATGACTCATTACATTCAGCGCCTATAAAAATGACCAAATAATTATGGGTTCAGCATGGATTAAAACGGGATGATTAATATTGAGGGTCTTTTTCTTACGGTAAAGAACATTTTGTCATGTTGTTTCGATAAATTTGTATAGAAGAGCGTTTATTAAGGTGTAAATGTCGCTAAATGACCTTTAATACCTAACGTGTTGATGTTGTAATACCTGCATAACGAGCAGCTATAAGATCGATATGTAGGATTTGCCCCAAATAGTTGGGGCTTTTTTATCAATATATTTTGATTTTTATTTCAATAAGAATGTTTATTTTTAACGGTTAAGTTAGACATTAAAATGATGATATTTAATAATGTAACTAAAGTAGTATTTTCTGTAGCGGCAACTTTAATTCTTAGTGGATGTGTTGGTAGTAATGTTGCTACCACTAAATTGATGGAATATAACATTGAAGCAGTCGATAACCGATATGCTCGTGGTGGTTTGAATATGGCTATGTCGCCACTTTATGGTGTAACTGTCGCAGCAGACTATATAGTTTTGAATTCTTTGGAATTTTGGACTGGCTCTAATCCAATCAGTGGGGCTCCACATATTTTTGATGCCGAAACTGAAACTTGGTTAGAGGTCAATAATAATATTGATGAGTCGCTACATTCGGCTCCAATTAAAATAAGTAACGAGAAGTAGGAACCCTTACTGTATAGTTCTGTATGTGTGACTTGAAGTAAGTTTTACCCTCACATTGTGAGGGTCTTTTTGTTTAAGGTAAAGCTGAATTATTATGACTGCATTAAATATTGACGAGGAGTCATATTAATTTGCTTTTTTAATGCACGAGTGAAATTCGATGGATCGCTATAACCAAGTTCAAAAGCTACATCGTTAACACTCATGCCTTCCTTTAGTAACTCTAAAGACTTCTTTAGTTTTTTCTTATTGATATAATCTCTAAACGATGAACCTTGATCAATAAATAGACGCTGCAATGTGCGTTCAGACACACCGAATAAGTGCGCTACAAATTCAAGGCTAAAAGACTCATGCTGCCAAAATATGTCAATGATGTGTTCTAAACGAGAAGACAAACAACTACGACTTTGAGTTTCACTTTGAAAGTGCAGAGTCTCTATAGCACATTCAACGGGGATGTAGTTGCATTTTTGACCAGTGATAACTCTATATTGTTTGGTCTGCCCCACAATTTTAGCCTGCGGGGGGGAGTTGTTTTCCATGACAAGGTAATCTGGTTTCCATGTGTTACCAAGGTATTTTCTTAATAACCCTAATAGCTTAAATGTAGTAAAATCATTGGCGTACTCAAACCCCCGGTCTGTATTTTTTAATGCGCTTTTATGATAAATACGAAGTTTATTTTCATTGTATTCGACCCAAAGTTTAAAATGAGAGCCCTGTAATTTCTGATGTGTCATAACCGTTGATAGTAAGCCAGATAAATCATTATTACTTTGAATACATTTACTTAGTGTAGGGTGTAAGTCATCTAAATCATTATATTGGGCAGCATGAAAACCGAGATCATGGTGGTTTGATAACTTTGCAACTGTATCAGCCAGTCTCCCTATCATGTGAGTAGGAAGATAAATGTTAGGGTTTGTAAGTGCTTGTTTATTTAATTTAAATGCTTTTAAAACTGTTGATGAATCGATATTGTTATCATCTGCAAACTTTAAGAATGGCGCACTAATAGTTGCGCGGCTGATAGGCAATGTATTCAAGGTGTTTTGTTTCTCTTCGTAATTGCGGTGCGACTCCATTGCAGCGCTTTAGTAAACAAATTGTGCTTAGCAAATCTATCACGTATGGCTAACGAGAACAGTTATGTTTGAAGCTAATTGTATTTCAAAATGTTTCCATAAAAAGTAGTGAATATAATAATTACTGCTCAGGAGTCTTGTTAAATAACAACGAGTATAACCGGAACCTCGCTAATTACTTTCTTGTTACCGTGCATAGTAGAGATTTATCTGAGCATTAAGCTCTATTCCATACTGTTTTTTTTCATTGGCTTATTAAGCTTTTGACTTTGTTGCTCATGGAGGGCATCAATTAGTTTCCGATCTCTCTCAGCAAAGTACAAATCTTCTTCTGCCTTTCCTCTTAGCTTCATTTTTTCGGTAAAATCCATATCGACTCTCCCCCTCTAATGTGCGTTAACTTAAGCGTAGGCAACGTACAAAGTTTCTTCACTATGGTCAGTTAAAAGTGTGATCAAGGATGAATTTTATTCTTCCCTTTCAAGTGACTATCAGCAATGTCGTTAGTTTAGTATTCTTGATGGGTTATATTTGCGATATGCCGACATTTGTAATCTAGTGTCATTGAGCTGAAGCATGTATCACTCTGATTATAAAGGGAAAATAAATGGCTAAAAAATTTTATGTTGTCTGGGTAGGGCGTGAAACAGGTGTATTCACCACTTGGGACAAAACCAAGCAGCTTGTCGATAAGTACCCAAAGGCAAGGTACAAATCCTTTCCTTCACGAGAAGAGGCGGAAACCGCTTTTAAGTCAGGTAAGAGCGCGGCGCCAAAACCGCAAGCTAAGGCTGGTGGAGCAAAAGTAAGCCCTAAAGTATCAGCAAAAGTGAAAGTGCCATTAACTGACTTTGACGTAAATATATACTGCGATGGTGCATGTGATCCTAACCCAGGAAGAGCGGGCTCAGGTATTGCTGTTTATCATAGCGACCAATTGGCTGAGCTCTGGTATGGATTATATAACCCGAATGGTACGAATAATACTGCAGAGCTGAACGCTTTACATCAGGCTCTATTGTTGGCTGATAGGGCATTGCAGCAAGGGAAAAGTGTCCATATTTTAAGTGATTCCCAGTATTCGATTAATTGTATTTCTGTCTGGGCTTATAGTTGGAAGAAAAAAGGCTGGAAACGCAAAGATCCGGGCGATATTAAGAACCTTGAGATCATTCAATCCGCACATGAGTTATATGACAAGCTTAAAGCCAAGGTGACGTTGTCACACGTTAAGGGCCATGCTGGTATCGAAGGCAATGAGCTTGCAGACCGCATGTCGGTATACGCGGTAGACCAAGCTGATACGGCATTTCATCAGTATAATGGTCAGTTAGATATCGAAGCGATATTGGCACTAAGAGCCGGGTAGTATTTAATATACTCGCTTGGGTTCATTGCTCTAGTTTATCCTTTCGTTATGAGCTTGGTGGCTTATTCTATTTACGTATGTTATTAGGTATGACGAAGATATTTTCTTTTCATTATTCTTAATAAATACGCGAAATGGAGTTCGTTAATGGTTAAACAAGCGGCAACCAAACGATTTAAGCACCTTCATGCATCAGATCTTCGAGGCATTGGCCAATTAGCGACTCAAGCGACAGTCAGTGCTACTCGGATCGCTGAAGGTGTTCATCAGTCTGTCTGGCGTACACTTGGGATGCCAAGTGGCGCAGCGCCAGACCGAACTCGTGGTGTTACGGGTTTTGTGTATAAAAATATTTATTCCATTACTGAGTTTTTAGGTAATGGTGTCGACAAAATACTTGAGAAACAACAGCCTTGGCTTGAATCGCTAGATGAAGATAAAACTGACACGCTTGAACGAATATCAGTGATATCTGCTCTAAATGGTGTGATGGGTGATAAGTTGGTAGAAAAAAAGAACCAATTTGCGATCCCAATGACCTTTTACTATCAGCAATCACCTTTGCAATTAGAAAATCTGAAACCGTTAGTTATTCCACAAGCAAAAAGTAAAGTGTTGCTGATGATCCATGGCTTATGCATGAACGATCGACTATGGCAATGTGAGCGTGATGGGATTGAAGTTGATCATGGTCAGCAGCTGTCATCGACATTGGGTTATACCCCTGTTTATCTTCGTTATAATTCTGGCTTACATACATCGCAAAATGGTAGAGAACTCTCAGATTTACTTGAGCTATTTGTCAAAAACTGGCCGACCCCCATAGAGGAATTGTCTATTGTTGCCCACAGTATGGGGGGCTTAGTGGCGCGAAGTGCTGTTCACTATGCTAAGGCGCAGGCATTAGACTGGCCTAATATTGTAAAAAATATAGTCTTTCTTGGAACGCCTCATCAAGGTGCACCTTTAGAGCGCATTGGAAATAAATTCGGTGTGATCCTTAGTAAAACCCCGTACACAGCACCTTTTAATTTGCTCAGCAACCTTCGCAGTGCGGGGATCACCGATCTACGTTATGGCAATGTTGTTGATGAAGACTGGCAAGAAGTAGACCGCTTCCATAACAAACCGGATGAGCGACGCGGTGTGCCCTTACCTAAGGGTATTGCTTGTTTTGCTGTTGCGGCGGCAACAGCAAGCCAAAGGAGTTTGCTGGCTGAACAATTAGTCGGAGATGGCTTAGTACCGTTAAACAGTGCGCTGGGATGCCATTCAGCGACTGAACGTAATTTACTTTTTCTAGAGTCTTCGCAGAAAATTTTTTATGGTATTAATCACAATGAATTATTGAGTGATCCGAAGGTTACTCAGCAACTTGAATCATGGTTAAGCCAGTAATGTAGATACATTTCTTCTCCCCCTAGGAGCCCACTGCCTAGGGGTGCATATTTTTACTTATTTCTTCATAAGCTTTCATAATGGCATGATTTAGCTTTAAGTTACTGATTTTAATAACTGTGAACTCAGTGCAGCCTCTTTCTTGATCTAACTCAATAGTAGTACCTGTTACCCCTTTGGGGGTATACCTTGCTTTTTATTAATGCATAAATTGGTCAATAACCACTTTAAAAGTAAGTATTTTACTTTTGTGCGGGTGATGAAGTGTGCCTGTTTTAGGAGGAGTTAGCAGTGAATGAATATCATATCAGTAGCTTGATTGTTTACGCCGCAGCCAAACAGAGTGAGCTGATAAAAGCAGCAATTGAAAACCTAAAAGGGGCGGAAGTACCTATACACAGTGAATCAGGAAAGATGGTTGTTACGCTGGAAGGAAGCAGCAAAAACGGGATCGTCGATCGTTTTAATGAAATAAAAGCCATGCCCGGTGTATTGGATACCACACTGATTTTCCACCAAATGGATGAACAATCTGAGCTTAAGGAAGCGTAAAATGACAATCAGTAGACGTAGTTTCTTAAAGGCAAATGCCACGGTAGCCGCGGCTGCCGCAGCAGGGCTGACTATACCAGTGTCGGTCACACATGCAGCGGGAGAAGATAAAGAAATTAAATGGGATAAAGCACCATGCCGTTTCTGTGGCACGGGCTGTAGCATACTTGTTGGGACGCAAAATGGGCGAGTGGTTGCGGCGCAAGGTGATCCGGAGTCGCCCGTAAATAGAGGCCTTAGCTGTGTTAAGGGGTACTTCCTACCTAAAATTATGTACGGGAAAGATCGCCTAACTCAACCGTTGCTTAGAAAGCGAGATGGGGTATATCACAAAGAAGGGGAGTTCACCCCAGTCAGTTGGGATGAAGCCTTTGATGTAATGGCAGACAAGTTTAAGTCAGCCATGAAAGATAAAGGGCCAAGTGGTATTGGCATGTTTGGCTCTGGTCAGTGGACGGTGTGGGAAGGGTACGCAGCGGCGAAGTTGTATAAAGCGGGCTTCCGTTCTAACAATATCGACCCGAATGCTCGTCACTGCATGGCATCGGCTGTTGTTGGTTTTGGCCGTACCTTCGGTATGGATGAGCCGATGGGCAGTTATGACGATTTAGAGCATGCGGATGCGTTTGTGCTTTGGGGCGCGAACATGGCAGAAATGCACCCGATCTTATGGACTCGTCTAGCCGACAGACGTTTATCGAATGATAAGGTGAAGGTAGCTGTCCTATCAACCTATACACATCGAACTTATGAACTGGCTGATAACCCGATTATCTTCAGTCCTCAGACTGACTTGGCCATTTTGAACTTTGTTGCTCACTATATTATTTCTAATAATAAAGTGAATAAAGCGTTCCTTGAAAAGCACGTTAATATCCGTGAGGGAGTGACCGATATTGGTTATGGGTTGCGTCCGTCTCACCCATTAGAGCAAGCCGCAAAGAACCCAGGTAGTGGCGATTCGACGCCAATGAGCTTTGAAGACTACGCAAAGTTTGTATCAACTTACACGGCAGAATATGCGTCTGAAATATCGGGTGTACCGATTGATCAACTTAATGAGTTGGCAGAATTGTACGCAAACCCTGATATCAACGTTGTTTCTTACTGGACGATGGGGATCAACCAACATACACGTGGTGTGTGGGCAAATAACCTGATTTATAACATCCACCTGTTAACAGGTAAGATCTCTAAACCTGGTTGTGGGCCTTTCTCACTAACTGGTCAACCATCAGCTTGTGGTACTGCTCGCGAGGTAGGTACTTTTGCTCACCGCTTACCTGCCGATATGGTGGTGATGAACCCGAAACACCGTGAAATATGTGAAGCCCAATGGAATATTCCTGCTGGTACCATTCCACCTAAGCCGGGCTACCATGCGATTTTGCAAGATCGTATGCTTAAAGATCGTAAGCTCAATGTGCTTTGGGTAATGTGTAACAATAATATGCAAGCAGGGCCTAATATTAATGAAGATCGCCTGCCGGGCTATCGTGACCCTGCAAACTTCATTATTACTTCGGATCCCTATCCAACAGTAACGGCAATGGCTTCAGACTTGATTTTACCAACAGCAATGTGGGTAGAAAAAGAAGGTGCCTACGGTAATGCAGAGCGCCGTACCCAATTCTGGCGTCAGCAGATTTCACCACCAGGCGAATCTAAATCAGATCTTTGGCAAATCATGGAATTCTCAAAACGTTTCAACGTTGAAGAAGTGTGGCCAGAGGATTTGATTGCTAAAAAACCTGAATTGAAAGGCAAAAATCTATATGACGTTCTGTTTAAGAACGGCAAGGTCGATAAATTCAGTAATGATGAGCTAGCCGCTGATCAGCTAAATGATGAATCTCGTGATTTTGGTTACTACGTTCAGAAAGGCTTGTTTGAAGAATACGCCTATTTTGGTCGCGATCATGCCCATGATTTAGCCCCATTCGATACCTACCACAAAACCCGTGGCCTACGTTGGCCTGTTGTCGATGGCAAAGAAACAGTGTGGCGTTATTCAGAAGGTTATGACCCTTACGTTAATAAAGGTGAAGCATTTTCTTTCTACGGTAAGCCAGATAAGAAAGCGGTGATTTTTGCCCTGCCTTATGAGCCACCTGCTGAAGCACCCGATGCAGAATATGATCTATGGCTATCGACAGGCCGAGTGTTAGAGCACTGGCACACTGGTTCGATGACTCGCCGCGTACCAGAACTATACCGTTCATACCCAGATGCCGTTGTTTACATGCACCCGCTTGATGCTAAGAAGCGAGGCTTACGCCGTGGAGATGCTATCAAACTGGTTTCTCGTCGTGGCGAAGTTTCAAGCCATGTTGAAACCCGTGGTCGTAACCGCGTACCACAAGGGCTTGTTTACATGCCGTTCTTTGATGCTGGACAGCTAACGAACAAGGTAACACTGGATGCCACTGACCCTATTTCGAAAGAGACTGACTTTAAGAAATGTGCGGTGAAAGTAGTAAAAGCATAACGGAATTTAATAAGAATTGGAGCCAAAAATGAAGGGTAAGTATGTTGTATCTGCACTGCTCGCCGCAGTGGTAAGTGTTGCAGCATTCGCCGAGGTTACCTCGCTACGTGGCGATCAGCCGATTGGTGATAACAATGAGGTGGTGGCGATCAAGCAAGTGTCTAAAATGCAAGGGCGTCTTGGGTTAGATTTTGTTCATCAACCGCCGCTTGTTCCGCATGCAACGGAGCATGTGCAGATGAACCCAAGTAATAATGGGTGTTTAGCATGTCATGATGTCGATAAAACACGTCGTACAGGCGCACCTCGTGTTAGTCCAACGCATTATATGGACGCTAATAATAAGATATTGTCAGAAATTGCACCTCGCCGATATTTTTGTTTGCAGTGCCATGTGCCTCAAGTTAATGCTGAACCAATCGTTGAAAATACATTCGAGCCGATTGGTAAGTTCGGTAAATAGGGGGATGTATGGGAGATAAGCGACCAGGTATTATCCAGCGATGCTGGCAGTGGTTTCGTAAACCTAGCCATTTTGCTATTGGAAGTATCTTAGCAGTCGGTGTGATTGCAGGTGTTGTTTTATGGGGTGGCTTTAATACTGCAATGGAAGTCGCCAATAAAGAAAGCTTCTGTATTGGCTGTCATGAAATGGAAAATACCGTGTATCAGGAATACATGGGTACGATTCATTACACCAACAGCAGTGGCGTTCGAGCAACCTGCTCAGACTGCCACGTCCCTAAAGAGTGGGGGCCCAAAATGGTGCGTAAGATCCAAGCCAGCAAAGAGCTTTATGGCAAATTAGTTGGAAAGATCGATACACCAAAGAAGTTTGAAGAACATCGCTTTGAAATGGCTTCCAGAGAGTGGGCACGAATGAAAGACAATGACTCTCAGGAGTGCCGTAATTGCCACAATTTTGAGTATATGGATTTCAGCACCCAAAGAACGATAGCTGCTTCAATTCATAGTCAGGCGGAAATGGATGGGAATACCTGTATTGATTGTCATAAAGGTATTGCTCACCAGTTACCGAAAGGGCATACGATAGAAAACGCGATCTAGTTTCATTTACGGTGTAAAAAAATCCTCTGTAGCGAGAGCTGCAGGGGATTTTCTCAATTAATCTAGCCGGATAATATAAACCTCGCTGGCGTTAAATTGATGGTAAGAGTAATGTACAGATATAGTCAGAATATAAT
>NZ_JAKJSI010000059.1:0-38964 GCF_050336695.1 Photobacterium minamisatsumaniensis
ATGGTTGAAGAGCTTATCCTAGCGGGTGCTGATATCGTTAAAGTCGGTATCGGCCCTGGTTCTGTGTGTACAACTCGCGTTAAAACTGGCGTTGGTTACCCTCAACTTTCAGCTATCATCGAATGTGCAGACGCAGCACACGGCCTTGGCGGTCGTATCATCGGTGACGGTGGCTGTTCATGTCCTGGTGATGTGGCTAAAGCATTCGGTGGCGGTGCTGATTTCGTGATGCTTGGTGGTATGCTAGCCGGTCACGAAGAAAGTAACGGTGAAGTTATCGAACAAGATGGCAAAACCTTCATGAAGTTCTACGGCATGTCTTCTGAGTCAGCAATGGCTAAACACTCTGGCGGCGTGGCTAAATACCGTGCAGCTGAAGGTAAAACCGTGCTATTGCCTTTCCGTGGCCCAGTTGAAAATACTATCCAAGATATCATGGGTGGCATTCGCTCAACTTGTACCTACGTAGGTGCAGCTCAACTTAAAGAGCTGACCAAGCGTACTACGTTCATCCGCGTACAAGAACAAGAAAACAACGTATTCGGTAAAGAATAAATAAGTATTCGATAAAGAGTAAGCGCTAAGCTTACTCACTAAGAATTATTAAAGGCTACCTTCGGGTGGCCTTTTTCGTTTATGTTCATAAAAAATACAATCACTTAAACCTAACACGTATAATGACGTTAAAAACACAGATCACAGGCTCTCAATGTCAGACCATATTCCCTTAAAACAATTACCCAAAGGAAGCCCTCTTGGTGTCGACTTCATTGAGAGTAACGATACTTCTTCTTATAGCCTCCCCCACCGTCATGAGTATTATGAAATTGTGTGGGCGCTAGAAGGGACTGGAAGCCATAGCATCGACTTCGTGCAATACCCATTGAATGAAGGCGATATCTATTTTATCTCACTTGGTCAAGTTCACAGCCATACCAAAACGAATGGTCGAGTTTGCGTCATCATTTTCCAACCAGATTTCATCGAGCAAAGTTATCGTGGACAGCTGTCTATCGATCAAACTTTTTATAATAAAACATCGACTCCATATATTAAGCTCGATCAATATGCATCAGACGATTTCAAAAATATGCTAAGAATCATGACTCAGGAGTTGGACCGCCTAGAGCCAACCATCAACTGGGATCTAGTCGGTGCAATGCTCAATGGTATGCTGCAATACTCTCTTCGCTTCACATCGGATGATTTGCAGGATAAATCTTTAATACAGCAGCGTATGTACCGCTTATATATTTTAATCGATAACCACTATCGTACTGAAAAGAAAACGGACTTCTACGCCCAGCAACTCGCTATTTCAAATAAGCGCGCTAATGAAATTGCACGCCAGCATTCTGGTAAAACTATCTCAAAGCTACTCCATGAACGTATTATTTTAGAAGCAAGGCGAGAACTCGCTTTCACCACTAACACCGTAAAACAAATCGCACATGACCTTGGCTATGATGATGTTGCTTACTTCTGCCGATTTTTTAGGAAAGTCGCCAATGAATCACCGCTTGATTTTCGTTCAAGAGTGTTCAAATAGTCCTATAGATCCACCATTTAATCCATTTCTTCATACTTGTTGTTACCAGATAATACCCACCTAACGAATAATTATGCCGTCGCTTTACTAGCGCTACGGTGGAGTTAAACATGGCAACAAGTAATATCGATCTGCACTACACGCCGATAAAACGGTGCTTTAAACATTACCTATTACCTGCAATTACCGGGCTTGTGATCAAATCGCTCTTTATTATGGGTGATACCATCATGATTGGTCGAGGTACAGGCCCTGACGGCTTAGGCGCAGTTGCACTAACTATCCCTTTTTTCTCATTCTTTACTGCAATAGCCATGATGTTAGGTATTGGTGGCTCAGCCATGATGGCGATCCAATTTGGTAAAGGCCGCTTTCAAGAAGGACAAACACTGTTTGTCCAATCTCTTCTACTCACTTTGCTTTTTGCGGGTAGCTTGTCATTCGCAGGCCTTTATTGGCTTGACGATATCCTTGCCTTAATGGGCGCCCAAGGAAATATTGCGGAACTGACAAGTGACTTTCTGGGCATCATGCTGCAATTTTTCATTATTTATGCGCTTGGTTGGGTTCTCTCATGCTTTATTCGTAACGATGGCAACCCTAAGCTTGCTATGTATGCCATGGCAGGCAGTGCTTTGCTTAACCTTGTCCTAGACTACTTTTTCATTTTCCACTTTGGTTGGGGGATTAAAGGGGCTGCCTATGCGACAGGTATTGCACAGTCTCTGATGCTGCTATTTTTACTAACCCACTTTATCACTCCTCGCAGCAGGTTACGCTTATCCCTTAAAGGGATCGGGCTGAACAAAGCACCGAAGATATTATCTATTGGGTTACCTATCTTTTTTATCGAATCTTCAATGGCTGCGACAACGCTCATTTACAACATTGTGCTGCTTGATCTTGGTGGAGAGCTATACCTGAATGCATTCAGTATTGTTATGAATGTAGGGATTTTCGTGATGTTCATTTTGGTTGGTGTTGGACAAGCTTGCCAGCCTATTATTAGCTTTAACCACGGCGCTGAAGCAACTGATCGAGTACGAGAAACGTTATTTATTGGCCTAAAGTTTGCCGTTATTACAGGAGTTATCGCAGTAATTGCATCTCAGCTATTCTCTACTCAGATAGCCAGTGTATTTACCGTCGACAACCCTGAACTGGTTATGCTGTCAGCCAGCGCTTTAGCCTTCTATTTCTTGGCATTTCCATTTATGGCGCTAAACCTGGTAACAGCGACTATGTTCCAATCAGTCGGTAGCCCCGCTAATGCTAATATTATTTCGATTTTTCGAGGCTTTCTATTCGTTATCGTTGGATTATTCGTATTGCCTAAATTCCTGCCAGAAACAGGCGTATGGCTGAGTCCGTTATTTGCGGAAACACTAACCGCTTTCATTAGTCTCATACTGCTAACTCGGTTACTCAAACAAATGAATACATCTAACCCGAACCCAGCGACCGCAGACCAAACCTAGCTAAATGTTTAAGTCCTTAAACAAAAAGCCGCACTGTTAAAGTTAAACAGTGCGGCTTTAATTTGTCTGTTAATTCTTTTTCCAATCAGCAGGTTTAGTTTTGAGCGACTGGCTCTACTTTTTCTTGCTGGCTTGGTGCAATAAGCTTGTATGACATGATACCGATAACCATACACTTAATGATCATCATCTGGGTATTACCAAAGTATGCGCCCAAACCAACGAAGCCAGAGATCAGCATCAATGTGCGGTATTTTTTCAGCGTTGTCATATAAAGTGCGGCAACAATTAAGCCAAGATCCATAAATTGTAATGCAACAGGAAGTGTTGGATCAGCAATGAAACCCGTCACAGCCACATATACAATGTATAGGATTGCAGCTGCCATAATTGCGGCAAGTGTATTCACTACAGCTTTGGCTGCTGTCGTAAAGTCATTTACGTAGCGATAAGTGTTAATCGCAGCCACTGACAGGTTTAAGATCAGTTTCGGCCACCAGCCCATTAGAATCGACCAGATAATATCATTCGCTGCAGAACCAAAGGCTGCAAAACGGGTAAATTTCATGCTGTTAAACACAGTGATGGAGATGTAGAACGCGACCGAGGTCCACCCTAATACTTCTGTAAGTAATTCTAGCAAAACAATATCTCTTTCTAATGGTGCGATTATTGTGTAGTTAAAGCAAATAGCAATATGAACACCTGCACATATGGCAACTTACCAAATAATAAATCTAATATTGATGAATTATCCAGATAATAATACCGCAAGCCAATCGAATTATGCAAAATCAAGATGCAACAACACGTTAATTCTGTGAAGTTAAACTAGTATGGTGATACATGTTGGATGAGATGTATGGAGATTTATGCAAGAAAGGGGAAACTTGTACCCACATAGCAAAGTAGAATAGAGTCGTGACGTAACTTGTACTCTTTTGAGATAAAGCGACACCATAGGCATAGGCATAGGCATAGGCATAGGCATAGGCATAGGCATCGCTCAAATTGTTTATCAATCAACACTTACCGCAGCTGTTCTCTTTTTCTTCATAGCCCATCACATTACCGTGAGAATCGAGTGATAAATCACAGCACTCTTGAAACAGACCATGCATTTTTTCTCGGCTTTTTTGCACTCTCGATTTTAACGTCGAATATTTTATGCCTTTCTCTTCTGCATATTCTTTTTGGGACTGACCGTTGATTTCGATGGCAATTAGCATATCAGCATCTGCTTTTGGTAAAGCCTGAAGCATTGGCACCACACATTCTGAAAGCTCCTGATGAATAGTCACATCATCTTCTTTATACCAAAGGTCATCTTCGGTCAGATTTTTTGCTCTCGCTTTCTTACGATAAAAATCGATGATCGAGTTGTTGGCAATCTGAAACAACCATGACTTTACCTTGCTACGCTCTTTTAAGTTGTTCAGGTTATGATGCGTTTTTATCAGGATATCTTGCAGCAGATCGTCTACGTCATCATGATCGGACACTTTTGAATACAAAAACGCTTTCAAACTCGAACTGTATTCATTCCATACAACTTCAACATTCATGTTTTTTCTCTAGTCACTTCACGTACAAACGGAAGCTATTTAAACCAATAAAAATAAATATATCCAAGTCAGCTCAAGTAACAAACTCAAGCTAACCTAGACATAGATGTAAACCAATATCAGTCACTCAGTTTAATAGTAACTGCTTGTACTAATCACAGTTTAGTCAATCAACGTAATTGAATCTAAAATCCCTTTACCACTATGAATGCCGCCCTCATTTTCTTTCGCGGGTTTACTGCGTACTAAGTATCCTGCGTAGCCATTTAACTCAGTGACGGGTTCACCATTGAAATAAGCGGTGAACAGGCCAATTTCGCTTACCAAATCATCAACTTGAGAGAGTTCGCCATCACGAACAGCAATGGTTGGGCGTTCGCGTTCATGCGGATATAAACGTTGCATTAACGCCCACGCATCATAATCTTCTGGCTTCAGCTTAGCTAATCTGTCGCTAATGTCTTCACCAAAGACGCAGTGGCCGCCGCCTTCGCCTTGATTTTTCAGTACCCACTCGTGCTTGTAGGCTTCAGCCTCAAACCAATTAATCGTTTCCTTGTTAATAGGGCGCATATCAGCAAGCACGCTTTTAACGAGTTCAGCCTCTTCAACATTCAATCCCCAGCGTTCGAACTCTGGTACAGGCATCATAGTAAGCAACATTTGCATCGTCTTACTGGTTGCCAACTGCTGACTAATCGTGGCGTTCACTGCCACATTATGCTGCTCAATGAACACTCGTGTTTGACTCAAGGTGTGGCAACAGGTTTCTTCTTGTAACTCAGGCGCAAAATAATCTTCATATTGATAACCTGCACGTAGGTAAACCACATCAACAGCGCCAATACCTTTAAGCATTAGGCGATTGTCTTCTCCGCTATACAACTGAGTTGCCAGTTGATCGAAAGTACGTCTAACCGTTCTCAGCCCGATACGCTGAAGCTCAACCTCAAGCAGGTGCTGGTCATAGACATTATCTTCGTTCTTTTGAACCACCATCAAAAACGTTGGCTGAGCGTTATCATTAAACTCACCTTGGATCTTACGTGCAGCGACTGCGATACCATAAGCCAATTGCTCAAGGCCAACATTCTCGGCAGGTTTCGCTGTTGCATCTTCTACCCACTGACCGTAAGTTTCAGGCCATTGATTTTGCATGAACTGGTGCAGCTGCGTAGCCCGCTGACCAAACGGCCCCATACCCGCAGCAATTCCGTTAAACTCGATGACTTTAGCGCCTTGCTGACGGTCATCCATATAATCGGTGCGCATGAGTAGCAACGGTTGACGTGCCGCAGGTTGAATACTGTCTGTACCATGTACCTGCTGATGTAACGACATCAAGCGACCAAAAAACGGATCGGCCTGCGCCATTTCCTGCAGTGATGATTGCAAGAAAGCATGATCTTCAGACACATTGCTGATCAATTTGGTGATCAATGGCGTCACTTTCAAAAGGTGTTGGTATACCTCACGCTTCATCGACATTGGTGCAACACTGAATGGGCAATGCCTTGCCGTACCATCACTGTTTTTTATCGCCACACCATGCATGATTGACCATTCACAAGCTTCATCAATAACCTGTTTTGCTAGCAACCCTGATGCTTGGGATTTTTTATCTGAATTCATAATTGTGCCTTTAGTTGATGAAGCATCAAGCAGCTGTTGCGGCTGCCAAGCCAAGGTTGAAATTTTCATGTTCTTTTTCTTCTTCTGTTTTCTGTGCAAGGTACAATTCTTGGTAATCACCGGGTTGAGCAACTAGTTCATCATGGGTGCCAGTCTGAACCACTTTCCCCTTGCTCATCACAAGAATTTGATCGGCGTTTTGTATCGTTGAAAGGCGGTGTGCAACCGCGATCACTGTTCGCCCGCGTTGAATATTGGCTAAGGCCGTTTTTACTGCCTCTTCTGTCTCGCTGTCGATATTGGCTGTCGCCTCATCGAGTAGGAAAATTTGAGGATCATGTGCAAGCGCTCGCGCTAGCGCCAATAGCTGCCGTTCACCAGTCGATAGTGACGAGCCTCCGTATCCTGGCTGGTGTGCATACCCACCAGATAAGCGCTCGATAAATGCTGATGCTTTTACCTGCGTAGCTGCATCTCGCGCTTTGGATTTATCCGGCTCTTGGTGTGACAAGTCGATGTTTTCTAAAATAGAACCGCTGAAAATATACGGATCCTGAGAGACTAAACCAAACAATCGACGCAGTTGTGCTTCTGGCAATGCTTGAATTTTTTCTCCACCCACTAAGATGTCGCCTTGTTGGTGCTGATAAAATCGCATTAATAGATTAATGACTGAGCTTTTACCACTGCCGCTATGTCCAACAATCGCGGTAAACTTGCCGCCTTCAGCGGTAAAGCTCACGTTAGACAAAGCAGTATGACCTTCTTCATAAGTTAGACTGACATTTTGGAACTCAATGTCTTTTTGAGTAGTTAATTCAGCGAAGGTCGAAGGCTGCTCACCCTGTCCCTCTTTATCGTCAAGCAATTCGAAAATTCGCTTTGACGACACCGTGGCCACCTGAAGTTTACGCAGCTCCATCGACAACTGACGGAACGGGTCAAAGAAACGCTCGATATAATTCAAAAAGGCATACAAAGTACCAATTTCCACCACCGTATTTAATGATGCACCCCCAAACCAAGCGACAATACCGATAGCAGTCATCGAACCAACTAAACGTGTGAATGGTGCGAGCATCAAGCTATCTATAGCAATAGAGCGGGTACGGAATTTAAACCAGCTATTATTGCTTTCTTCAAACTTATCTTGGAAAGCCTTTTCCTGCTGAAACGCTTGGATCAACGACATCCCTTGCAACGACTCGCTGATATTATTGTTGATGTTACTTACCTGTACTCGAATGCCATCAAAAATCGGCATCGAAACCTTACGATATAAGTGCATGGTAAGTAGTAAAACAGGGATCAGTGCCAAACTCAGCAACATCAAACGCCAATCTAGCAAGGCTATCGCAATGAATATACCCATGATCCTCATGCTACCCTGAATGATCGTTGGCATAGTCGAAACAAACATATCGCGTAACGATTCTGTATCGTTGGTGATATATGACACTAACTTACCCGATGGCAACTTATCAAAGGTACGGATAGGAAAATTAAGTACGTGCTCAAACAGCTCCTTCCTTACATCGTTAACCACCAACAAAGCACCGTGCCGAAACGACAGCGCCTGAAAGTACTGGAAAACCGCTTGAATAACGTAGAAGCCAAACACTAACCCACTCAGTATCCCTAAATGAGCCCAGTCAAACTGCTGAGGAACAATCACGTCATCCAAGATAGTTTTAACCAACCAAGGAATTGCCATCTCAGCCGCAATAGCAATACTCAACATAGCAAACGCTGCGATAAAGCGGGCTTTATGAGGTAATGAGTAAGTCACCAAGCGACGAAATGGCGAGTGACTGCTCGGGTTGTTTTTGTGAAGATTACGCATAACTTTCTCCTAATGCCTCCGTTGATACTGCTGCAGGCATTACTTCCGATACAGGTCTAGCTGCCCCGAGTTGACTCTGGCGGTTATACACTTTCGCGTACCAAGCTTGGTTGTCCATAAGTGATCGGTGAGTTCCCCTCTCGGTAATTTGTCCCTGATCTAACACCACAATATGATCAGCATCGACTAAATTTGGTAAGCGTTGGGTAATTAGCAACATGGTTTTATTACCATAATGCGTTTTTAAGTTATGCCGCACTTTCGCTTCTGTTCTCATATCCAGAGCACTGAATGGGTCATCCAGTAAAAGAATATCGGCATCGGTTAGTAACGCCCTTGCTAAGGTTAAACGCTGCCTCTGGCCACCTGACAAATTTGAGCCATTCTCGGTAAGCTGGGTATTAAAGCCATCAACCATGGCTTCAATTTCATCTTTTATTCCGGCCATTTCCGCGACATGCTTTATCTCTTGCTCAGAAGCGTTAGGTTTCGCCATCGCAATATTTTCAGCGATGGTGCCAGAGAACAAGAAAGGCTTCTGCGGCACCCATGCCATTCTGCTACGTAATGACTGAAAGGTAAGTTGATCGATTGGCACACCAGCCAGCGTTATATTCGACTGTGTATCAACAAACCCGTACTGCCTTAGCAATAAACTGATCAGCGTACTTTTTCCTCCACCAGTTGGCCCTGTAACACCAACTAAGCCACCAACAGGAAGTTGGAGTTCGACATTTTCCAGTGCATTGTGACCCGTTTTTGGATAAGCAAACTGAGATATATTAAATTCAACATCCGCTCGTATATCACTTGATAGTTCAGTGTCCCCTTCAGTCACTTGAGGTTTCTCAGCAAACAGCTTTTCCAAACGACGCCAAGAGGTACTCCCACGTTGGAAAATGTTGAACTGCCAACCAAACTGCAAAAATGGCCCAAGTAACTGTGCTAAATACAGAGTAAAGCTAGTAAACAGGCCAACAGTGATCTCACCTTTACTGATCAACCAAGCACCATAAGCAATAGCAATAACAAACGATGAACCGTAAATTAGCTGGATAGTCGGACCAAACAACGAGTCAATTTTGGCCACCGATAGGTTAGCCTCAAAAGTATCATCAAGGGTCTGGCCAAAACGTTGCTGCTGACGCTGGTTAATACCGTGCGATCGTACGGCACGAATACCTGACACCGTTTCTCTTGCTTCTTCATTCAAATTAGAGAAAGCGGCTTGGGCACGACCAAACCTTTTTTGCATCGCTGTTCCATATTTATGGGTGATATACACTAGCAATGGGAATGGTAACAATGCCACAGCCGTCAGCTGGCCACTGACGACGAAGATCATACCGAAAATCACGGTAAGACCAGCAATAAGAGAATCCACCATGGTCATCACACCACCACCAGCGGCTTGTTCAACAGCATTGAGGTCATTAGTGGCATGGGCCATCAAATCACCACTACTGTGTCGAGCATAGAATGACGGCGATAGTGCACTAAATTGCCAAAACAATTCACGACGGATCACACGAGTAATCGCAACAGAAGCACCATATAACTGGCTGTGCCACACATACCGTAAGCCATACATACCTATCGCCGCCACTAGAATACCCAACAGGTGCAGGGCTAAAAACTCACGCGTCAAGGTATCTGAACTGATGGCATCAACAATTCGACCAATCAACCAAGGTGGTGCGAGGTTTAAAATGGCAACAACTTGAAGCCCAATAAACGCAATAATATAACGGTGGGCAAACATCTTAATGTAGCCCCGCAATCTCCAAAGAATATCCATTAATTTTTGTACCTAGTTACAGCCGCAATGCACGGTATTTTTTTCATTGATGAATTCGTCAAAACTAATTTCAGCCTGTGCTTCTAATGCCCTTTGTGATAATAACGAATCATTCGTAATCTCAATAAGTTGAGCATTGTAGTCAACGTCTATCGCCTCGGCTTTGTGGTAAGTCATATGTTCACGTGACAAATTCAAGATATGTTCGCGATAACTCAATTTCTGAGTTCGCATATCAGCCAAGAGCCGTGCTGAAGGTGTAAGTTCGCTATCGATAAATTTGGCCTTTTCTGACTCAATGCTCTGCTTGTAGGCTTCTGAACCTAAAGCACGATCAAACATCGATGCCACTGCCTTCATTGAAGTCAGTAGTGTTTGCCCCATGTCACTTAAACTTTGCTCGCCCTCAAGCGTCGGTAACGCCACACCTGGCTTTCTGCCTAACGTCGCCACTAACTCTTGTCGCTGTTGAATTAGGTGTTGTTCTTGCTCTGATAATTCAGGGCTTGGTGTTAAGGCACAGTAGGTAAGAAACACATCCAAAAAATCACTTTGTGATTCACTGATCCCCAAGGGTAAATACGGATTATTATCGACACTTCTAAGCTCGATATATTTCACGCCATCACGACACAGTGCATCGAGCGGCCTGAGTTCATTACTGACTATTTTTGGGCGCACAGAGCCATAAAGCTCATTTTCAAGCTGTAGTATCGATGTATTGAGTTGCTGGCCATCGCCAAACTGCACATAACGCTCACTCGGCAGCGCCAAAATACGACACAAACCGTTTAAGTACTCAGACTTATTGTTATAACTGATTGGATATCGAGATTGCTCATCGTTGGTATACCCCAAATTACTCAAGCGTAATGATGTTGCCCAAGGTAGATATAAGGTCTCCTCATCCAGCATTACCAGTGAATGTGCCCTACCAGCGAGATAGCTGGCATCAACAGCAGGTGAAGCACCAAACAAATAGGGAATAACCCAACCGTGGCGCATCACATTACGAATAAGATGAAAGTATCGTTCCGAAATAAAATCGGCTAAAGACAGCGTACTTTGTTCATGCACATGCAGTGCTTGCCAGAAGCTTTCAGGCAATGAAAAGTTATAGTGGATACCTGAGATTGTTTGCATCCGCTTGCCGTAGCGATTAGCAAGCCCTTCTCGGTAGAGCATTTTCATACGGCCAGCATTCGAACTGCCATAATCTGCAATCGCTATCGCCTTGTCGTCAGGTAAAGCCGGAGGCATACTCCCAGCCCACATTAGCTCCCCTTCCGGCAGATTATCATTAACAAAACGGTGTAACGTCGTTAAAAAGCCAAATGTTTCTGCTTTATTACTTACCGCAGGTGTCACAAGCTCAAGCTGGGCTTCAGCAAAATCTGTCGTAATATGCGGGTGAGTAAGCGCTGATCCTAATTGTGTTGGGTGGGCATGCTGAGACAGGCTTCCCTGTGAGGAAGTACGAATAGACTCACGCTCTATGCCACGGAGAATACCTGCCAATGACGATATTATACTGCTGCTCTGTAAAGACATCGTCTCTTCTTGTTTAATTTTTGTTTGCTGCATCTTCACTTTTCTTAACGCTACAACGTAAAAATGATGGTGTGAACATTCACGCCATCGCTAATGATGTTTGTTCCAATGTGTATAAGACGAAGAGGTCGAGAAAAAGACGAAAAAAAAATTAAATTAATGAAGATATCTCTACGCTCTCTATAAAAAATCAACCACCATTAGAAAAACCACACCAGAGCATAAGAAAAAGTAATGTGCTTTTGATCAATTATAAACGCATTTAATCGCATCCCTCTTGCATGTTAATGATAGTATCAGCAACGAATTTACAATTTGTTACATTTTCCTTTCTCATATAATCCATAAACAAAGAGATGTAGTTATGTGGAATAGACTGAATAAGTCGATGATGGTTTGCCAAATGATGTTTGGCTTATCTTTTTACGGCGTGATGGTAATTTTAACCCGCTTTTTCTTAGAGAACTTAGGTTACAGCGAAGCAGATACAATGATGGTTGTTGGGGCATTCTCATCGATAGGCCCTCTTTTCGCGATTGCGGGCGGCTTCATTGCTGATAAATTCTTAGGGGCTTATCGTTCTTTAACCATAAGTTACTGTGGTTTTGCTGTTGGCTATGCATTACTTATTTTAGGCGCTTCAACGCTGAATGTACCCATGAGCCTTGTTGGTATAGCCTTAGCCAGTTACTCTCGAGGGTTGATGTCACCATCCTACCCTAGCCTGTATAAACGTACATTCGCGACCGAAGAAGATTTCGAAAATGGTTACCCAGTTAACTATTCTGTTAATAATATCGGCGCTTTCCTAGGCCAATATTTGTTCCCAATGTTTGTGCTTGTACTCGGGTTTAACGGCAGCTTCTCACTTTCCGCAGTGATGGCTTTCATTGCATTTATTATTCTTGTCGTTTCACGTAAACAATTAGTGACTGTTGCAGCAGAGATAGATCAACAGCCTGTCAGTGCAAAGAATTGGCTGGCATTTATTGGCATTTCTATGTCAATGATCGGCTTAGTATTCTTCATGTTCTCTAACATGGATATCGGACAGAATATTGTTTATGCCATTGGCGCTGCTGCTATCTGCTACTTTATCACTTTAATGGTAAAGGCAAAAAAATCAGACGCGATGAAAATGGGTACTATCCTGATCATGACAGCGCTTACAACGGCCTTCTTTGTTTACTATGGCCAAATGATGACTTCAATGACCATGGTAACGATTAATACCATGCGCGGTGATCTATTCGGTTTCATCCCTATTGCACCAGAAGCATCAATGGCTATGAACCCGCTTTGGTGTATTGTCGGGGGTCCACTGATTGCTATGACTTTCTCATCACTAGAGAAGCGTAACATCAATTTCTCGACAGCAACCAAAGTTGGTTTTGCCTTTATACTTACCGCTATTGCATTCGGTATTCTAACGGTAGCGGTAATGTCTATAGGGCCTGATGTTGTAATCCGTCCTGAGGTATTCCTAGCCATTCACTTCTTCCAAGCGTTAGCAGAAGTCATTGTAGGTAGTATGGTGGTTGCCTTTATTCTTTCTGTTGCACCAAAACACATTGAAAACTTCTCTGTCAGTTTATTCTCGGTCGCTATTGCATTAAGTGGCATCGTGGGTGCTGTGTTCTCAACCTCAATTGCTTTAGAAAAAGGGCAAGAGATTACACAAGAAATAGTGCAGACCGTTTATGGTGATTACTTCCGTATGCTAACTATTCTGGCTGTTGTTATGGTGGTAGTCGCATTACTGGCATCACGTGTGATCACAAAAATGCTTAAAACTAGCGAAGAATCGCAAGACTTGGCGTTAGCTGAAGCTGAAAGTTAACCTTTTACTTCAATATACCTAATAACGAGAGCCTCCGAATATGGGGGCTTTTTATTATTTGTAGGAAAAACACATCAAAAACATCCATATTATGGACGCGATCTAATCAAGCAATTGTAGTTAGTTCTTTCTTTGTACTTATGGGGATAAAGCGAGGTTTTTTTGAACAACTTTTGTGTTTCTCAACATATAATCTTTTCAAAGATATCACAAAAAAAACTTTATTATCAGTCTTGCTAATAAAGTTTCTGGGCCTATAATGCTGAAAACCGGAGCGTCTGCCAACGCTCCGGTTTTTTTGTGCCTGCAACATGGTATCTAGGTGTGCTGTCTGCCAACAGCTACCTTCCATGAGGCAATATTCGATAAGATTTAAGGAATTACCAATGCGTATCGAACAAGACTTGAAGCTAGGTTTTAAAGATGTACTGTTTCGTCCAAAACGTTCAACCCTAAAAAGTCGCTCTCAAGTTGAATTAACCCGCGATTTTACATTCAAGCACAGCGGCCGTCAATGGTCTGGCGTACCTATTATTGCGGCTAACATGGATTCTGTKGGTAGCTTCGAAATGACYGCCTCTCTTGCTAAGCACGGYGTAATGACSGCTGTTCATAAGCACTACACGGTKGCTGACTGGGCTGAWTTCGTTAARAACAACGAARCKMRCGTKCTKAACAACGCAATGGTTTCTACTGGTACGTCTGAGGCTGACTTCCAGAAAACTAAAGATGTSATGGCACTGTCTGACGAYCTTATCTTTATCTGTATCGATATCGCTAACGGCTACTCTGAGCACCTTGTTCAATACGTACAAAAAGTACGYGCTGAGTTCCCTGACAAAGTGATTAGCGCAGGTAACGTTGTTACTGGCGAYATGGTTGAAGAGCTTATCCTAGCGGGTGCTGATATCGTTAAAGTCGGTATCGGCCCTGGTTCTGTGTGTACAACTCGCGTTAAAACTGGCGTTGGYTACCCTCAACTTTCAGCTATCATCGAATGTGCAGACGCTGCACACGGCCTTGGCGGTCGTATCATCGGTGACGGCGGTTGTTCATGTGCGGGTGACGTGGCTAAAGCATTCGGTGGCGGTGCTGATTTCGTGATGCTTGGCGGTATGCTGGCTGGTCACGAAGAAAGTAACGGTGAAGTTATCGAGCAAGATGGCAAAACCTTCATGAAGTTCTACGGCATGTCTTCTGAGTCAGCAATGGCTAAGCACTCTGGCGGCGTGGCTAAGTACCGTGCAGCTGAAGGTAAAACCGTGCTATTGCCTTTCCGTGGTCCAGTTGAAAATACTATCCAAGATATCATGGGTGGCATTCGCTCAACCTGTACCTACGTAGGTGCTGCGCAGCTTAAAGAGCTAACAAAACGTACTACTTTCATTCGTGTTCAAGAGCAAGAAAACAACACGTTTGGTAAAGAATAAATAAGTATTCGGTATAGAGTAAGCTTCAACGCTTACATATACAGTGCAGAAATAATACTGCGCTGATATAAATGAAAGTAGCCATACTTAATTATAGGCTTAAAAGCACAGCATGACTTTTAGGTTAACAGCAGTATGGCTACTTAAATCCCCTCCTCAATAACAAAATCTGATGAGGTTAATAGATCACGGTTACGTTCAAGTGCTTCAACAAAGCTTTCTTTTTGCAATGGTTTTGTCAGTACATAGCTAGCCCCAGCACCTATAAACTTCTCATGTGACTCTTTCAACACATCAGCAGTACAACCAAAAATAACAACTTTATCTTTTAACTCTTTTTTTATTATTCTTGTTGCCTCAATACCATCCATTATCGGCATATGGTTATCCATAAGGATCAAATCATAATTACGCTCTTTCACTTTATCAATCGCGACTTGCCCATTCACAGCTAAATCTACGTTATGGCCCTGTTTTTTACAGAACGTTTTGGCGACAAGCGCATTAATATTATTATCTTCAACAATCAAAATACTCAGAGTGTTAGGAAGTGCATGCTTATCAAGCGATATAGCCTGAGTGTTTTTACCTTCAACTATTTCCCCTGGTTTAAGGAATATTGTGATTGTAAATTTAGTCCCTACTCCTTTTTTACTGTCGATGGTTATATCACCCTGCATTAGGTTGGTCAGTTTTTTAACTATTGCCAACCCCAAACCTGTACCACCAAACTTTCGTGTTGTTGATGACTCAGCCTGAACAAATGGATCAAAAATTGCTTCAGTACGCTCGGGAGAAATACCTATTCCGGTATCTTCAACAACGATCAATAACGATTCGCAGCCATTTTTCACTTTTTTATCGGTTGTAAAACAAATACTCACTGAGCCTTCAGAGGTGAATTTAACCGCATTGCTTAAAAGGTTAAAGATTAACTGCCTAATTCTTGACTTATCACCACGATACGGTTTACCCATTGGGAGCTGATTATTTACTTTAAACTCAATACCTTTCTCATTACACAGTACCTTATACGTACTCGTTATAGGCCCGCAGATATCTTCAATTGTAAAGTCAGCCGTCTCAAGCTCTAACATGCCCTCTTCAATTTTAGATATATCTAATATATCATTAAGAAGCGAAAGTAAATGATTACCAGATTCTATTAATATCGAAATATGTTCTGCTTGCTGTTTATCAACTGGTGAACTTTCAAGTATTTGAGCCATACCAAGAATACCGTTTAAAGGTGTTCTCAACTCATGACTCATCGTAGCAAGAAACGTCGATTTTGCTTTATTCGATGCATCAGCAGTCATGACTGCTTGCTCTAAGTTCTGCTCTAACTGTTTTCTTTGACTCGTATCTCGTTCTACGACGATAAATTGTTCTATTTTATTATTATTGTTTTTAATTGGGGTAATAACCATCTCGATCCAGTATGGAGAACCGTCTTTGTGATAATTAATTAATTCAGATTTTATGACATCTCCTAACTTCAACTCTGTGGTGATACGGCGTAATTCCTCTTGAGAGGTCTCTTCCCCTTGTAATAGCCCACCAAACTGATTACCTTCAACTTCCTTCACCGTATATCCGGATAACGTCTCGAAGGCATGATTTGCCCACTGAATGAATCCGTCTTTATCTGTTATAAGAATCGCGTCACTTGCGTATTCAACAACCAAGGAAAGGTGCGAACGTTCTCGCTCTTTTTCTAGCAGCTCTCGATTAAGCGCATTTTCATGATATTGATGATTCCACTGTCGCCAATACAAATATGCAATCAATGCTATTAATAGTAAGCCTGATGAAGAGATAATATTGATAAATGCTTTAGATGCACATTCGACTAAAAAATTGTTCATTTTATTAATCGATTCATGAATACCACTTTCAACAAGAGCGATCTCTTCATTTCCGATAATTTTTTCGACCCGTGACCTCAGAGATACATAACTTATAATAGGTTGAACCTTCACTTCACCATCAATAATGGCAATTAATTCATTACTATCAATTTTATTCGAGATATAATCATAAACGGCTAACTTTTTATTATTATCATCTAACTTTGTTAAAGCATCTCTACTTAAGTCATCTATTACCGTTGTTGAAAAATCAAGAGAAACCTTTGCACTTAGTATTGTGTCTAACCGTTGAGCAAACAATAAAGACTCTAGCCTTATATCATTAGCTAACTTTATTAGTTCATTTTCAATAGGGTTGATAAATTTGGGATATCTATTATGGTTATCAACCACATTCTCATAGAGTAATTGAGAGTATGTCTCGACATTTACCAATTCATATGAAAAGTCATCATACGTCTTATAATCACTATATTTGAATGAATAAATTTCTTCGAGATTATGGTCGACATTCTGAGAGTGTAATAAATAGGATTGCTGATATCGATTACTAATGCTGATGTTAGTAACACTTATAATTAACCAAATAGCCGATGAAATGATTAAAGAAATGCTTATGTATTCCACCATACTTATATTCAATAATACCTTTTTCATTGAGCTAGCTCCTTTATAACTGGCGGTGGTGGCGCCGTCAAAGAGTGTAAAAAAGCACTCAACTCTATAACAGTACTTGCATCTAAATCACGACCCAGTTGAAATTTTCCCATTATCTTGATGGCATCTTCGAGTGAATCAGTTCGTCCGTCATGAAAGTATGGAGGGGTTTTTGCAACATTCCTCAAGCTTGCAACTCTGAAAAAGCCTTTGTCTTGTTCTTTTCCTGTAATGTGGTATCGACCAAGATCTTGATCATCAGAGATATGCCTACCCTCTATATTCCCAAAACGTTGGAATAAATTCCCGCCTATATTTACGCCTTGGTGGCAAACGATACAACCAAGCGAGTTAAATTTCTTCCAGCCAGCTAAAGCGGCAGGTTCAAGTGAACTTTCGTCTCCTTTCAGATACCTATCAAAAGGTGAATCAGGTGTATTCAATGCACTCATAAAAGTGACTAATGATGATTTCACCGTACTTTCATTTATCTCACCGTTAAACGCTAAGTCAAATTGCGTACGATAAGATTCATCGCTAACAACATAATCAACAATCTTCTTCCAACTTGTATCCATCTCTAACGGATTATGTACAGGGCCGTCCATCTGATTTTCTAAACTAGAAGCCCTTCCATCCCAAAAAAATCGAGCATTATTAATAATATTAAATACAGTTGGAGAATTACGTTCACCAGCACCATTAACACCTATAGACACTTTTATTGTTTCCGCGCCATTGTCAAATATATGGTGGCATGACTCGCAACTAATCAGCTGGTTAGACGAGAGGTTTTTGTCTAAAAACAGTCTCATCCCAAGTTTAGCTTTCTGTTTTATGTCTGGAGTAAGTTCAGGGGAAGTAATGGGTTGGATTAAGGCTATCGTAGTGCCTTCTTCATGCTTGTGAATAGGGCTATGGTCACCCACTTTACCTGAGTCGACTATTTCTAGCGGATCATTAAAGTTAAGAAAGAAARACAATCCAAATATTAATGTAATTGATAATACCATCATCCATTTGATGAGTATTTTGTTCATAAGAGCACCCCACACATACGCACCTTGATTAGTATGGAATATATATTTTTTTATTCAAGATTAGTTGCAATTCAAATGAATCTTATCTAGAGGTTCTTAATTTAAAACACGATCATCACACAGCACTAAAGAATTGGAGCTGAGCATTGCCAGCTCCTAAAATATTCACTATTTTTTCATGTTAAACATTGGCTTATCCGTTCTGTCTTTATCAGACCAGAAATTGATATTGAACTGTGCATCATCACTTATCTCAATTCGGTGCCAGTATTGAGGGGGGCTTGTCGCAAATTCACCAGCCTTAATAACAACTGTTATTTCAGGCTCAGTTTCTTCACTATCAGCAAAACCATAATACGTAACAATACCTTCCATTACGCACAGCTGGCCAAACACCCCTTCTGCAGTATTGTGGTGACTCAGCAAGGCCGCAGGTACATTTGCTTTTGTAAAAAATGGGGTCGATCGTTGAACCGTCCAGTTTGCAGGAATACGTTGATGACTCATTGTCGCCTCCTAAGGAGTTACCATCAAAATTGAAACTTATTTAATTAACAGCTTATTTAGTTAGCAGAGAGTTCTTTTAGCAATGGGAATGCTTGCTTTACGTGCTCTTGTGTAACCACGAAGCCTGCTAACACATCCTCTTTACCAAAAGACTGTACGGTGCTTCCTGCTTCATCGATATCAACTTGCCATCTCTGTACGCCTTCGACAGCCCTTCCCCCTAGCTGCATCGGATACAGTGGCGTTTTAATCTTGACCATCATCGATGGCAAAACAAGCTCTGTTTCACTCCCTAGTAGTGTTTTAGCTAATGCATTGGCACTTAATAAAGCGGGCTGTAAATAAGCCATAACCTTGCCGTTGATTTCAGCACAATCACCGATGGCATAAATATCAGGTGCCGAGGTTTGCAATGTACTATCGACCACGACGCCACGATTTACATTTATGCCTGCTTGATGTGCTAAGGCCACATTAGGCACTAAGCCTGCTGCTGATATCACGCAATCAATCTTCATGTCCCGCCCTGAAGATAGAGTAGCCAGAAGACCTTTTTGATCAGGTATCGCATTCAATTCAGTAACCGTGCTATTTAATACAATTTCAGTGCCTTGTTGACGCATTTTCTTAGCCAGTTGGTATGAAATCGATTCTGGCAGCATATTGGCCATAAGAGACTCGCAAGGGTCAACGATAACGACATGTTTGCCACTACTAGCAAGATCCATCGCCAGTTCAGTACCAATTAATCCGCCACCTATCACCATTACTCGCTTTGCTAGGTGAAGTTCATCTTGACGCGACTCATACTCTTTCAGGCTATTTAACGTAATTACCGCCTCAACAGCTGAGCCTGCCATCTTCGGGACAAATGTGCTTGCACCCGTCGCTAGCACTAACTTCGAGTATGAATAACACTGCCCATTTGCAGAAATTGTCCGGTTCTCTGTATTGATTTCATCGACGGTGGTATTTGCATGCAAAACAAAATTTTGGCTTTCAGCCATCGATTCACCGCATAAACGAATCAAGTCCCCTGCTAACTGCTGCTTTGATACGACATGACTTAAGTCTGGCTTGTTATAGTCATGACCATCATCTGCTGTGAATACGTGAATAGGTAACTGCGAGTTGTTACGACGTATGGCTTTTACCAATTGATAAGCAGCAAAGCCACTTCCAATAATAATGACAGGTGCTGTCATTGCTTACTCCCCACGTACTGGCTCAAAAACATCTTTACCTAAGCTACACTCAGGGCATAAAAAGCTTTCTGGAATATCTGACCAGCAAGTACCTACCTCAATACCTTGGTTAGGTTCACCAATCGCAGGGTCATATACCCAGTTACACACCGTACACAGCATTTTCTGGCTATCGATAGTTTGTTGTTGCGGCACTGGAGAAACCGTTTCTATCGCTTCGGCCATTTCAACTTCTGTACATTGCTGAACATCATTGTGAACAGGATTTACAATATTTTGTTTTAATGGCTGGACTAAATCATGTAAAGCCCACTGCTTTGCGATCATTTGCCCGTGTTCTCGGCACTCACGCATCGCTTTCCCATCTGGTTTCCATTTTGTCTTGATACCTAGCGTTGTCTCAAAGCCAGCGTCGGTTAAGCGCGCATGGATACGATCAACTGCGCCACCGTTCCAGCCAAAGCTACCAAATGCCCCTGCTTTTTTATCTTTAAATCGTAGCCCTGTAATTTCCTCTAACATACCGGCGACTTTTGGCATCATAACGTTATTCATGGTCGACGAGCCCACTAAGATACCTTTAGATCGGAATACATTGGCAAGGATTTCATTCTTGTCATGACGTGACACATTAAACACTTTAACTGCAACACCGGGGTCAACATCGTGTATCCCTTGAGCAATCGCATCGGCCATCATGCGAGTGTTATTTGACATAGAATCATAGAAAATGGTGATACGATCTTCTTGGTAGTTATCTGCCCACTCAAGGTATTGGTGAATGATCTGGGTTGGATTATCACGCCAAACGATACCGTGTGATGTTGCAATCATATCAACTGGTACATTGAAGCTTAATACTTCATGGATCTTCGCGGTCACGAGGTTACTGAAGGGCGTTAAGATATTTGAGTAATAGCGTAGACACTGTTCCTTTAACTCATTTTGATCCACTTCATCATTAAACAAATGCTCGTCACAGTAGTGCTGACCAAACGCGTCATTACTGAATAATACGGCGTCTCCAGTTAAGTAAGTCATCATACTATCTGGCCAATGAAGCATTGGAGCTTCGATAAAAATCAACTGCTTACCATTACCGATATCGAGCGTATCGCCCGTTTTTACTGTCTTAAAGCTCCACTCGGGATGATGGTGATGGCCCACAATTGAATCAACTGCATTTTCTGTACAGTATATTGGCGTATTTGGGATCTTTGCCATTAATGCTGTTAACGCACCGGAGTGATCTTCTTCGGCATGGTTAATAACGATATAATCAATATCCTCAAGATTGATTTCCATCTCAAGGTTTTGAATGAATTGATGACTAAAACGATGATCAACGGTGTCGATCAATACGGTTTTTTCTTCACGAATTAAATAGCTATTATAGCTAGTACCTTTTGTCATTTTATATTCTGTACCGTGGAAATCTTGAACCTCCCAGTCTCGCTGGCCAACCCAGTGAATGTTATTTTTAACGTGAATTGTCATGTTGTTACCTTTTCCAATAATAATGGGCGCGTTCTATTGCGCTAAATTCTGCCCTTACTATTGCATCCATCATGCCAACTTTATAAGTTACTGATATATAAGAAACTATATTAAAATACACATTAATCACTGTCATTTTGACAACTTAATTTAATTGTCATTATGACAATGGAAGTGTCATAATGACAGTGGTAATAATAATTTAAGCGGCTTACGATGAAAAATACCCAGCAAGAACTTACCCAGCTAGCACTCGACCTTACACAGGGTCTTTCAAGCCAAGATCGCTTCAAACGACTGCTTCTAGTGATCAAGTCTTTGTTCGGTTGTGATGCTTCTGCTCTCTTAGCCTTTCGAGATCAACATTTCTCACCACTGGCAATTAACGGAATGTTCGATGAAGTCCTTGGTCGACAATTCAATATTGAAGAGCATCCTCGCCTAGAAGCTATTGCAAGAGCGGGTGACATTGTTCGCTTTCCTCATGACAGTGATTTACCCGATCCATATGATGGATTAATCGCCAATCATGATGACAATTTGCATGTCCATGCCTGCATTGGCCTACCTCTTCTTGCTGAAGATCGCTTAATTGGTGCGCTTACCATTGATGGATTTAACCCAAACCAGTTTGATGGTTTTAGTAATAATGAACTTCGAATTATCAGTGCATTAGCAGCAGCAAGTTTACATACCGCTTTGCTGATGGAAAAACTTGAGAAAAAAGCCGGTCAGCTCAGTTCAACAATAACCGCAGTGCAAAGCGGGACCGTCGCAATGATTGGGCAATCGTCCGTCATGCAAGAACTTAAATCACAAATCAAAGCCGTCGCGAATACTGATTTAACTGTCCTTATCACAGGTGAAACAGGCGTAGGTAAAGAGTTAGTTGCAGCATCTATTCATGCGCAATCTCTTCGCGGTGATAAGCCCTTGGTTTACTTAAACTGTGCTGCACTGCCTGAGTCTGTTGCTGAGAGCGAATTATTTGGTCACGTAAAAGGGGCATTTACGGGGGCTGTCAGTGATCGAAAAGGGAAATTTGAGGTTGCAGATAATGGTACGTTATTTCTTGATGAGGTAGGTGAATTACCATTGTCTTTGCAAGCAAAACTTTTGCGCGTTTTACAATATGGTGACTTGCAGCGAGTTGGCGATGATAGGAGCTTAAAAGTAAATACCCGTATTATTGCCGCAACTAATAAAACATTGCATGAAGAGGTAAAAACGGGCGAATTTAGAGCTGATCTTTACCATCGTTTGAGTGTTTTTCCCGTACAAGCGCCCCCTCTACGTGACCGTGATAATGATGTCATTCTACTCTCAGGCTTTTTTGCTGAACGCTGCATCGCTAAGCTTGGCGTTTCAAACATTCGCCTCAATGCAGCTACTGTTAGTTTGATAAAAAGCTATTCTTGGCCAGGTAACGTCCGTGAGTTAGAGCACGCGATCAACCGTGCAGCGGTTATTGCTCGTGCAGAATCAACAGATCAGATCATTGAATTAATGCCGCACCACTTTAATTTAACGGAAACAAACCAGTCATCAACAGTCAGTACAAGTACTGAAGCTCGTCCAACGACGGCGCTATTAATTACTGAAGGTCTAAAAAACGGGCTTACTGAAGGACTAAAAAGCGCAACCGATAGCTTCCAAAGCCAGTTCATCATTGAAGCTTATAACCAAAATGGTCAGAATTGGGCTGCGACGGCCAGACAACTCAACGTTGATACGGGCAACCTGCACCGTTTAGCGAAGCGTCTGGGTTTGAAGTAAAAGTAAACAAGATCGCAATCTAGTGGAAAACCCACCAACGGGCAGTAACAAAATGAACGAGTAGTGTTTGGCCGAAACAAAAAACAATGCCAGTCTGTATATTGACTGGCATTACGACTTACTTACGCAGGAACAATATTTCGCTACCGCGGTTAAGTGTGGCTCAACACTTTGGGTATCACTTTTGTCACAGCATAATTCACACAAAAAATGATAAAACCGCCACCCAGCAGTAATGTTAGCAGCCATATATGACTGCTCTGCTGCGCACTATCAATATAGAGTAAGCCCAACAATCCATAAGCAAAAGTGATTGGATTAAAATAATCATGAGCCAACGCGCCCAGACCAAGCACTAGCAGCAGGCTCACCGCGATGAGTATGTAATAGCCAATAGATGGGCCAAAACTGGCAATCAGCATTGGCAGGATGAATGAGAACACATAGCCGAATCCCAGCCCAACAATCGAACCACAAAATATCATCTTCAATTTGGCGTTATTAAAGTCGAAAATGAAGTAAAAGATCACAGCCAGAAACGCAGGCCATGGTGCTAGATGTAGCTCGTGTAATACAACGGTTCCAAACATCATAGATGCGATCAGAATTAACGTCTTTTTCAAATGATCCATCAGTAACTCCTAAGGAGAATTAGTAAAAGGCAGTACTCAATGTACCTACCGCAAGTTCTGATTTAGACTTGACGGTGGTGTCAGCTCTTTGTTCAATCAAGAAAATTTCATCTTGATTCATTAGCTTACTTCAGCTTCCCACAAGCCAGAGCCTGCTCACTTAGCGCATCTCGGAACTCTGGATGAGCAATTTTAATCAGCGCCTGTGCGCGTTGAACTGTCGACAGGCCACGAAGATCCGCAGCACCATGTTCTGTTACTAGAACCTGAACATCGTTCCTTAGTGTGGTAACAGGAGTACCTTCTGGTAATGCTACTTTGATGGTCGATTCCAGACCATTTTTACCTTTATAGGTTGAAGATAAAGCGATAATTGATAGACCCCCTTTAGACATACGAGCACCGCGTACAAAGTCCACCTGACCGCCAGAGCCTGAAATCTGCAAGTGGCCAACGCCTTCCGACGCTACCTGACCTGTAAGGTCAGTCATAATGCAGGTGTTAATGGAGATAAAGTTGTCATTTTTAGCAATTTCGACTGGATCGTTAACCGTGACCACATCACCGATTTCGATATTTGGATTGTGGTCGACAAAATCGATCAAATCTTGAGAGCCAGCAGCAAATGCTGCGATTACCTTATTTGGCTGGTAGTTTTTTTCACTGCCAGTGACTCCGCCTGATTTGCACAGCTCCATCATCGACTCAGTAAACATCTCAGTATGTATACCCAGATTTTGATGCCCTTTCAGCCCCATACCAATAGCATCAGACAAAGTACCAATGCCGATCTGGATAGTAGACCCGTCTTTGATCAGAGGCAGAATATGTTCTGCAATCCCAATCTCCAATTCTGATGGAACTCCTGGCTTTGGCCCGGCAATTGGATGATTCCCTTCAACAAGAAAATGTACTTGGTCAATGTGTACCATATTTTCAGGGTTACCGATAAATGGCTGCTGGTCGTTAATGACTGCGATGAGCAGATCGACTTTGTCCATCACACATGCATTCCCCACGCCTCCACAAGCGCCCATGCTCATATAGCCCTGCTCGTTAGGAGGTGTCATTTCCACGGCCATTACATTAAAGTCAATTCGATCCAACACTTCCTTAACGTTCGAAAGGTGGTATGTAATGATCTCTGCATTCCCAGAGTACTGGAATTTTTTCTCCAGCGGTCCCATAAACAGGCTACGGTAAGTAAGATGCCCAATGTAATCTGGCTTTAAGAACTCATAAGGGAAAGTCAGAAGACCTGAATAAAGCTCTGTGCCATTAAGCTCCAGCGCAACTTTATCCAGTTCACGCAGAAGAGCAACCGGAACAGATAAATAACCACCAGCCCAGATTTTGTCACCTGACTGAATTTTTCCTGCTGCTTGTTGTAGAGTAATCAACTTGTCTGTGTACTGAGTTTTCCAAGTCATAGTAGACCTCTTTTCTGTATCGGCTTCCCTCCTTTTCTATCGTACTCCTTGATAAAAAACTGAAGCTATATTCGATACGTTATTAGAATGGTTGAATGTCTCCTTCATTCGTTTTCACCATACGCTCCCCCCAATTGTTCAGCTTGTCTAACCGCGCCACTAATTTGCTTAACACTGCCAGTCAAAAAAAACTAGACCTGCATCACATTGCCAACTTTCTATGTAAAATGCCTATATAAACAAGAAAACTCGTACAAATATCAACTAAAATGCAAACAGAGCTTGACCGAACACGCCAATAATTTGATTGGCTCAGTCAGGAATATTAGGATCTGACTTCAACACTAGATTTTTCTAATAACGGAAATTACTATCCGCGCATTAAGTAAATAGAAGGGTAAATTAATGCATGAAAAACGAACTAACAGGGATATGCGTTTTCATCTACACCCAGGATGGATTGAATTGCTCAAACAAGGGGCTAAAACCTATAATATTGAGTTGAGCAGCTTGCCAAGTTACTCCGCGATTCAGGCCGTGCCCGCTAAACCAGATATCCGTCTAGTACGGCAGTTTCATCAGGATTTAATTGATCGAAGTGATTACCTTTTTCCACTAAATACAGCTCAGTGCGTCACCCCATTTACGTTTGGCTGCTTTTCTGTATTACTGTGGACATCAAAAAACTTAATTGAATATCTGCACCATCTTAGCGAATTCTTTATTCTTGCGGCTTACCATACGCATCTGTCTGTCACTGAAAATGAAGACAAGATAGAGCTATGGATCATCAATAGTTCCACCCCAGAATCCTATCAGTTAACAAAAATTGGTATTTTTCTTATGGTCTGTACCATCTTGGACATCATGCGCCAACTAAACGGCGATACACCCATTCCCTGCAAGGTTTTCGCTCCGCTTCACGATTATACGCAACAAAAAAAAGATGCATTTTGCCGGCAATATAACTGTCTGGACATTGAACAAGGGCCGGTTATAAAGCTGGTATTTAAAAAATCAGATCTACTTGCTCCTCTCTGCACCCATAATCAGGAACTGCAGCAGCATACCCTCGCATTTGTGAGGGAACAAACGGCCAAGGTCAGTAAACATGACATTCGTTTACAGGTTTGCCATGCACTGGATGAATTGCCGAATCTGCGAAACGTCTCGATTCAGACCATCGCCAGAGCCCTCCTCACCAGCCCAAGAACTCTAAACAGACGTTTGGCGGTCACAGATACCAACTTTAAAACCATACTCAAAAACTATCGGTTGGAAAAAGCACTAAACCTATTGAATGATCCTGATATTAATATGACAGAAATTGCCTTTCAGCTTGGTTTTTCGGAACTAAGCAGCTTCTCCCGTGCTTTTAAGCGCTGGACAGGCGAAGCGCCGAGCAAGACAAACGGTTAACCGTTTGCCCTTCATGCCAATAATTTGCCCTAACAGGTCAGCGAATCATCAGGTGATGTAGATCACATAAATTGGTTGAACAGCTCTTTATATTGACGTCATATTTTCCAAAATAGAGAAATAAATAATGACTATTCAACCTCTAATCAAAGGCGTTGTTGCCAAAAACTGTAACCCTGAAGGCTGCTATGCCGAAGTAAAAAACCAAATAGAGCAGGTACAAAACCTGCCAGCATTGACCCATAAGCCCAAGAAAGTGTTGATACTTGGGGCATCTTCCGGTCTGGGCCTAGGCAGTCGTATCTCTCTGGCCTTTGGCGGCCACGCAGACACCATCGGTGTTTCCTTTGAGCGTCCACCGTCGGAAGACCATACAGGTACTGCTGGCTGGCACAACAATATGGCTTTTACTAAAGAAGCAGAAAAACAAGAACTTATTGCCAAGAACTTCATTGGCGACGCCTTCTCACCCAAAATGCGCAGTGAGATCGTAGAGTACATCAAAAATGAATTTGGCGGCGAAGTTGACTGTGTTGTTTACAGCTTGGCCACAGGCGTAAGACCTAAACACAATGACGATGGCATGTGGCGCTCATCCTTGAAAACTCTGGGTACGCCATTTAGCGGTAACTTTATCAGTATTGAACACGGTGCCATGTTCGAGACCACTCTGCCAGTCGCAGAAGAACATGAAATAGAAGAAACGATAAAAGTAATGGGAGGTGAAGACTGGCAGGAGTGGATCACTTTCTTAGCAGAGAATGATGTACTGGCCAAAGGCGTTAAGACTGTGGCCTATTCTTACATTGGTTCTGAAATTACCCACCCTGTTTATTATGGGGGAACGCTGGGCAAAGCCAAACAGCACCTGCATGCAACGGCAGATTTAATGAACAAGCAATTAGCCGAGATTGACGGTGAGGCTCATATCGGCGTGTGTAAGTCTATCGTATCCAAAGCTTCGGTATTTATCCCAGGTCTATCCTCTTACATGCTGGCGCTGTTCAAACTGATGAAAGAGCGCAACGAATACGAGACCTGCGTACAGCACATGCACCGCTTGATGACTGATTACCTATACCACCCAGATGGTGCGCAAATTGACGAACATCGTTTACTTAGACCAGACAATCTGGAGCTAAACCCAGAAGTGCAACGTGAAGTTAAAGAAATGATGAAACATATCACCCCTGATAATTTCCGTTCACCGGAAGTTGGTGATTATCAAGGCTTTGTCTCTGAGTTTATGCGCCTGAATGGCTTTATTCAACACACCTGATCCGCTGCGCTTTCAGCCCTCCTAAAATAGCCGTTAACCTACATCGTTTAGCTAAATGGTTGGGTTTGAAGTAAGTGTAAGTAAGCTCAGATTTACGGCATAATTAAAAACCCCACCAGCTTTCACTGATGGGGTTTAACTAGCTAACTGCTGATTTTGTTTTAATTCTTGTTCAGAGTAGAGCCACTTTATTCGCCATAAATATCAAACTTAAAATATTTTGCTGCAATTTGATCATAAGTACCATTGGCTCTAATCGTGGCAATAGCATTATTAAATTTATCTGCTAACTTTTTATCGTTTAACCGAAGTGCTAACGCTGTACCTTCACCAATATAAGATTTATCAGTCACAGCCTCGCCGACAAACTCGAAGTTTTGACCATACTCTTTTTCCAAGAAAGCTAATGCTAACTGATCAGAATTTCCAAAAACAGTATCTAAACGGCCACTTTGTAGATCAAGGTAAACTTCATCTTGACCATTGTAACGGCGAATATTGGCAACATCACCATACATGTCAGTGACATAACGGTCATGGATAGTACCAAGCTGCACCCCGATACGTTTACCTTCTAGCCCCGATTCACTGACATCAAATTCCGCCTCTTTTGCAGCAACAAAACGCGCAGGGGTCTGATAATATTTATCGGTAAAGAGTACCCGTTTTTTACGCTCATCAGTAATACGCATTGATGCCATGATCACATCTGATTTGCGTGACAGCAATGACGGTATCAGCCCATCCCAGCTCTGCGAGACCCATTCACATTTCAATTTGGCTTCTGTGCACAATGCATCTGCAATCTCAATATCAAAACCTTGTGGTGTACCTGACGCGTCTTTATAATTAAATGGAGGGTAAGTAAAATCCGAAGCGAGTCTTACTGGCTTGTCAGATGCAACAGCAGTACCAGCGATAAAAAAGGCCAAAATAAGGCTAATTGTCATTACTTTTTTCATCTTAAATTCCTTTTTGCCGTTTATTTTTTCGGCTGATAATCTTTTAATGCTTGAAGGGTTTCTTGCATGCTCGCTGTTGAACCAATAGATATCCTGACACAATCCACTAAAGCGGGATCATAGCTTTGATTACGAGTCACAATACCTTTGCTACACAAATATTGATAGATACACGTTTCTGCCTTGAATTTCACTAATACAAAATTCGTGGCAGAAGGAAAAACGTTCTCAACAATGGGCAAGGCATTCAATTCACTTTCAAACCATTCTTTCGTGGTAAGCAGTTGATCAACCTGCGTGCGCATCTTAGCTGCCCCTACTGGCTCAAGTGCTTTTAAGGCAATTTCAGCGATTGGGTCTGCAATCGGATATGGCGCAATAAGGCGAGAGATATAATCCATCACACTGCTGTCAGCCAATAAGAACCCACAACGAATAGCCGCTAAACCAAATGCTTTAGACAAAGTGCGAATCACCACCAGGTGAGGATACTGGTTCATTAACCCAAGCACTGTGCTTTGCGGTGCAAACTCTATATACGCTTCATCTACAACCACTAGAGCTTGGTCTTTTGCAGCTTCCAACAGCTCAACAATATCCGACTGTTCAATGATATTCCCCGTAGGATTATTCGGTGAGCACAAAAAAAGGATATTGGCGTTTTCAAGCTGGGCTTTAATTGTTTTCAAATCTAATTGAAAATTGTCTAAAAGTGGCACTTTGATGGTTTCTGCTGCAATTGAGTCTGCGCAAAATTCATACATTGCATAGGTTGGTGGACAAACCATGATTTTATCATGACTCGGCTGGCAGAACGTTCTAACCAGCAAGTCAATTGCTTCATCTGCCCCGCGAACTGCGACAGCTTCACACTTTAATGGACCATTCGTTATTTGACTGTAATCAAGGTAAGCCTTAGCAATATCTTGTGGCAAAAAATCAGGGTATCGATGATAACTCTCTTGGTGTTCACCATATTGGCAACTGCTCTCAAGCTCGTTTGCATTTAACCATAAGTGCCCATCACCACCAATTCTACGTGCCGACTGGTAAGGGATAAGATTTTCTACCGCCTCGGGTACAAGCTTGGATGCCAATGATTCCATTAATCTACTCCTCATCTATTCCTTTAGCTAAACCGACCAAAAGAATAAAAAATCACTTTAACAACATAAAAAATCACTAAAGCTATTATATGCAGTCTTCTATTGATAATGGAAACGATAAAAAGGCATACTAGCTATGAGCTTTTATCATGGCTAATTGAGATAAGAATTAATCGCTAGGGAAAGAAATGTAAATGCAGATTACCCCGACAATGAAAGAACTTAAGGCATTCTTGGCCACCGCGAAGTCATTAAGTTTTACGCATGCGGCAAAGACATTGAATGTCACACAAGGCGCCGTTAGCCGTCAGATAATTGCGCTTGAAGAGCGGCTGCAAGTATCCTTATTCACTCGCCATGCTCGCGGGCTGATATTAACGAATAAAGGACAACAATTTTTACCTCTGGTGGAACAAGCGATGAATCAAATTCATCAAGCCGTTTCCGCCATCACGTCTGACAAGCAAACAATCAAGCTCAAAGCCCCTAGCTGTATTACAACGTGGTTATTACCAAAGCTCATGGCCTTCCAACAGTGTTACCCTGATATTGATGTGGAACTGACTTCAGCAATTAATCATAATATTAACTTTGCCACAGAAGCTTTTAGTGCGGGGATTTGTTATGACTCTGAACCCCATTCAAATACGCTAATGGCACAACTGCTGTTTGAAGAAGCGCTTTCACCAATGTGTGCTCCTTCATTATTAATCAATAAGTCGCAAGATCTTTCAGCGGATCAACTTTGTCAATTTACATGGCTACACGCCACCCAAAATCAAAGTGATTGGCGGCTTTGGTTATCAGAAAGTGATTCAGGCAATACATTCTCAGCTCAAAACCAGCAATTTGCGACATTAGATTTAGCGGTGAGTGCCGCGATACAAGGTTTTGGTATTGCAGTTGGTGACGTTACGCTCGCCCAGCAAGATATAGAAAGCAACCGTTTAATGATGCCCCACTCTTTAACGGTGAAATCTGGGAAAGGGTATTACCTTGTGTGCCCACACGAAAACATGAACAATTCACTCACATTACTTTTTAAGTGGCTTAAAGGCACATAATCATTAAGCAGCATTATTTAGATATAAAAAAACCCTCCGAAGAGGGTTTATATATAGCTATTATTTTAAGCTTCTTGCTTTTCAGCTGGTTGCTTTTTTTCTAATACACTCGGCTCATCACCCAGGTACATTCGAACATATTGCTCTGCCGCTTCTTGCCATTCGAATTTACACGCCATTGCATTCTGCTGCAGACGTTTAAACTCTTGCGGCTTTTGACAGTACAAAAGCAAACTACGCTGGAGCTTAATCAACAATGCTTCCGGTGTTGGGGCATCAAAGATAAACCCTGTCGCCACCTGTGGTGTCTGATCGTAATCAATCACGGTATCTTTTAAGCCACCGACACTACGTACGATAGGTAATGTACCGTAAGCTAAGCTATAAAGTTGATTCAAACCGCATGGCTCAAATTCTGATGGCATCATAAAGAAGTCAGAACCGGCTTCAACACGGTGAGCCAACGGATTGTCATATGCTTCAACAAAAGCAAACTTCTCTGGGTTCTCTGCACTTATCTGACGAAGTTCATCAGCAAGTTTCGGATCACCACTGCCGACAATGACCACTTGAACTTCATTAAGTAAGAAGTCACGAAGAATTGGCAAAAGATACTGAACACCCTTTTGCTCGGTCAAGCGGCAAACCATACCGTATAAAGGTACATCGACAACTGGCAATTCAACGCTCTGCTGAAGATCGCGCTTACACGCTTTCTTACCACGCGCCAAACTGACCTTATTCGCTTTAAAGTTTTGCTTAATGTATGGGTCTGTTTCTGAGTTCCAGTCACCATAGTCACAACCATTTACAATGCCGTAAAGGTCATTTGCACGGCTTTGGAAATCAGCTTCCATACCATGAGAACCAAGGTGTGTGAGTAACTCTGACGCATAATTAGGGCTAACTGCATTCACTTTATCAGCATAGGCAACACCCGCCTTTAACATGCTGACGTGAGATGAGTTTGTTTCAACCTGAATATACCGACGCTGGATCAGTTCAGGGATCAAACTGTACTGGTCGTAGTTAAATTCACCTTTAAACACTGCATTATGAATGGTGATAACGCTTTTAGCCTTAGCAAAAAACGAATCTTCAGCATAACGGGTGCGTAATAAGAATGGCACGAGTCCCGTGTGCCAATCATTACAGTGAATTACATCAGGTTGGAAGCCTACTTTTTCACAAAGATCTAATGCTGCTGCACTGAAAAAGGCAAAGCGTTCGCCATTATCAGAGTATGCTTGGTTATTTTCAGCATATAGCTCTTCACGATCAAAGTACTGAGGGGCATCAATACCATAAACAGGTACGTCGGCACTAAAAAGCTGTTTCACTTTATAAGCAACTGCTTCCGGCTGCGTCACCACATTCAGTTCGGTATCGGCTAGTACTTCGGCCTGTTCACCTTGGGTCACTTTACGATATAAGGGCATAACGACCCGTACATCATGACCTAATGCGTTTAGCGCTGCAGGTAATGACTTAGCAACGTCAGCCAAGCCGCCCGTTTTGACTAAACCTTCAACCTCTGAGGCAACAAATAGTATTTTCAGTGGTTTCGGTGAAGATTTTTTCCTAGTAGCCAATTTTTGCTCCTTTCGGTATCACGACAATTCCTTCGTCTGACACATGGTATTTCTTTCTATCTTCTTCAATATTCTCGCCAATGACTGTACCTGGGGCAATATGTACGTTTTTATCGATAATGGCCTTGCGAATAGAACAATTTGCACCAATTTTCACATCACCCAAAATAACGGATTCACTGATTGTTGTGCCGTGCTCTACATTCGTACGGAAACCAAGTACTGATTTGTACACTTTAGTGCCGCGAATATAGCTACCCGCCGAAATCATACAGTTATTGGTATCAACTTTATGCTCATCACTATCAAGTAGTGTTGCTGGCGGTAGTGGCGGGTAATAAGTATGAAGCTGCCACTGACGGTTATAAAGAGAGAATGGTGCATCTTCAGAAAGAAGATCCATGTGTGCCTGCCAATATGACTCGATAGTACCAACATCACGCCAGTAACCCGTTGTCTTCTCGCCAGGTATAACATTGGTCATGAAGTCATAAACAAAAACTTTACCCTGTGGGAAAAGCTTAGGAATAATATCCTTACCAAAGTCATGACTCGATTCTTCGTTAGCAGCGTCCTCTTCAAGCTCCTTGCAAAGAACATCTGTTTCAAAAATATAGTTGCCCATTGAAACTAGTGCATTTTCAGGATCACCAGGAATTGATTTCGGGTTCGCTGGTTTTTCTTCAAAGCCAACCATACAACCGTTTTCATCAACTTCGATAACACCAAATTGACTTGCTTCATTTAAAGGCATTCGCAGAGCTGCAACTGTCAGATCAGCCTTCTTCTCCAAGTGGAAATCAAGCATTTGCTTAACATCCATCTTGTAGATGTGGTCACTACCAAAAATACAAACTTGATCAGGTTCTTCTAGTTGCATAAAACGCATATTCTGGTAGATAGCATCTGCGGTGCCATCATACCAGCGCTTACCCATGCGCATTTGTGCTGGAATAGGATCGATAAAACGACCCGTTATTCCTGAAATATTCCACCCTTTCTTCATGTGGACATATAACGATTGTGATTTAAACTGAGTCAGAACATAAATCTTCATCAGGTCTGCATTGAGAAAATTATTCAATGCAAAATCAACTAAGCGGTAACTACCACCAAATGGCACTGCAGGTTTACTACGTGAATCCGTAAGAGGGCGTAGACGCGACCCTTCTCCACCTGCCAAAATCATTCCTAAAACACCAGCCATGGTGTACCTCCTTGTTAGTAAGCAATTAATCACATATATACCACAGTTTCATACCCAATGAGAATGGGTGTGCACTGAAATTTGTTTATTATTCTACATATGTCTACTTTTTTATCAGAACGGCATCCTGCCGATCTGCGTCACACTTTGTATACCAAAACACAATATCATCTTAACCTTTATTCACAACCTAAATTTTAAAAACAAAATTTTATATAATTGTCACAATCGCTAAACCGCCCTGTTTTTCTTGGTTTCAGGCCCTACTCCCCCCTAACTCCTCCCCTTGTTCCGCTTGCAAATGATGAATACATTTGCAAAATGAGTAAGTAAACTTCAATTAGTTCACTTGAAGGGTAGAGACAATGACAACAAGCTTTTCTAATTTAGCGTCACCAAAGGCAACCAATGTTATTTTACATGCTTTCGATTGGCCCTATCAGAGAATCGCGGAGAACGCCAAAGCCATTGCAGAAGCTGGCTTTAAGGCTGTACTCGTTTCCCCGCCAATAAAATCACTAAAAAGTGAGCATGGCACAGAATGGTGGCAACGCTATCAACCACAAGACTACCGAGTAATTGATAATCAGTTAGGTAACACTGTTGATTTCATCGATATGACAAACAAATTAATGTCTTGTGATGTAGATATTTATGTAGATGTTGTATTCAACCATATGGCCAATGAAACGTACTTGCGTAGTGACCTTAACTACCCCTCAAAAGTAGTTCAAAACGATTATTTAGCTGCAAAAGAATACTTCGATGAAATTAAGTTGTTTGGTGATTTATCTCGTCAGATATTCACAGAGCAAGACTTCGTAAAAGCGTTTCCCATTCAAGATTGGACTGATCCATGGCAAGTTCAGCATGGTCGGATCAGTGGTGGTCAGGATGATCCGGGACTACCGACACTAAAATGCAATGATAATGTAGTAAAGCAACAACAAAGCTACCTGCTCGCCTTGAAAAAACTTGGGATTAAGGGATTTCGAATTGATGCTGCGAAACACCTTACCTTAGAGCACATCCAACGCGTGTGGAATGAAAACGTCAGTGAGGGAGTTCATATTTTTGGCGAAATCATTACCAATGGCGGTGCAAGTAAAGAGGAGTACGATTTATTCCTTGAGCCATACCTAAAGGATACAAAACTCGGCGCTTACGATTTTCCACTTTTCCATTCAATTTACAATTCTTTGGAAAAAGGCGCACCAATGACTGATCTCGTCAATCCATACTCAGTCGGGCAAGCACTCGCTTTTGATAGAGCAATAACTTTCGCCATCACCCATGATATACCAAACAATGATGTTTTTTTAAATCAGATTATGTCGGAAGACAAAGAGCGCCTTGCCTATTGCTACCTATTAGGCAGAGATGGCGGAGTTCCACTGATTTATAGTGATTTAGACTCTAGTGGGATTAAAAATACAGAAGGTAAACCTCGCTGGTATGATGCTTGGCGGGACAGTACTCTGATTAAGATGATTAAGTTTCACAATTTAATGCAAGGTGAGCCAATGCATCGCATTGTTGCAACCACTGACCATCTCACCTTTTGTCGAGGAAACAAAGGTATTGTTGCAATCAATAAGAGTGAATCAACCGTTAGCATTGATCTACCGGAAGGTATATATCAAGAAATACTAGGGCTGCCAGAAGTCACACTATCGACGACTAACACATCGAACTTGCAAGGTGACGGAAAACAAACTCTCACTCTCGCAAGTATGAGTTGTGCCATGCTAGAAAAGCGATAACAACTAGGAAATATACCCAGTCATGCTGGGTATATTACTCAGGCATCAATCCCTTTCGATATCGATGATTTTACCGCTAAAAAGGTCTAACTCTATTTCCACACGATGACCATCAGGGTTTCTAGCTTCAACCTCAATTTCATGGTCATCTCGTTCGACCTTAATTTTACGAAAGTCGTGATAACCTTGATTTTCAAGTAACCTTAACGCTTTAGGCACGGTTAACTCCGGTACAACACTTCGTTCTACGGGATCAGCGTATGCAGGTGCAGCAATATTTGCAGTGACGAGAACCGCAAGTAAACTTTTTAGTGTCTGTTTCATAATCTCACCTACATTTCATTTCTTTAGCCATCATAACAGAAGGCTTATAGGTTTCATTTTTCTCTTTTATGACCTGTGTGAAAGGTATCACAAAATTGCTTCTATTTTTCTTCGTCTAAATAGAATGTAGTAACAACTTAATTAAGACTATGAATTAAAAGTTAGACTTTTATAACATACCAAAATACTTATCCCAATTTTGATAATTCTAAGACCATCATTTACGTAAGATAAACCCGCAATAACAAGGTAGGAATTTCGGTAACTAGTCATTCTAATTATAAAACTTCTAACGCAGTTATTGAGTGACTGGTATAAGCTAAAAGTAGAAAAACCATGATGCATATGACCATGCACATAATGAATGGGGGCTTTCATGCCGAAGAACTATCGCATTGAAACTGACAGTATGGGTGAGGTCCATGTCCCTGCTGATGCACTCTATAAAGCACAAACCCAGAGAGCCATTAATAACTTTCCTGTCAGTGGTATCCCTATGCCAGCAAAGTTTATTATGGCACTCGCCTACATCAAACAAGCTGCCGCTAGAAGTCACTTAGCACTGAACTTACTAACACATGACAAAGCACATGCCATTATAGACAGCTGCCAAGACATTATTGATGGTCAATACCATGACCAATTCCCTATCGATGTCTTCCAAACAGGCTCTGGCACGAGCTCTAATATGAATGCAAACGAAGTCATTGCTTCTCTCGCATCATTAAAAGCCAATACCGAAATTAGTGCCAATGATGACGTTAACATGGGACAAAGCAGTAATGATGTTATTCCAACGGCGATTCAGGTCAGTGCGGCTCTGGCTTGTCATTGTGAGTTGTTTTCAGCTTTTGACCATATCATCAGTACAATCGATACAAAAACTCAACAGGTTGGCCATATTGTAAAAACCGGCCGTACCCACTTAATGGATGCAATGCCCGTCACCCTATCTCAAGAGCTCCAAGGCTGGAAAACACAATTAGAAAAAGCGCAACATGGGATCCAACAGTCACTCGAAACCGTCTGTGCTTTGGCGCAAGGTGGGACAGCCGTTGGTACTGGTATTAATGCTGAACCTGAATTTGCAGCTATTTTTGCTAATAACATTTCAATTTCAACAGAAGTTGACTTCCAGGTCAGTGATAACTTCTTCTACAATCTAAGTAGCCAAGATGCCATTGTGAGTTTATCTGGCCAACTCAAAACGGCAGCCGTTGCCGTAATGAAGATATCAAATGATCTACGGTGGATGAACTCCGGGCCATTAGCTGGCCTTGGTGATATCGAGTTAGAAGCATTACAGCCAGGCTCTTCAATTATGCCGGGGAAAGTTAATCCTGTTGTACCTGAATCCGCAGCAATGGTCGCAGCACAAATTATCGGTAATGACACGACCATTACTGTGGCTGGCCAATCTGGTAATTTTCAACTCAATGTTATGTTACCTGTCATTGGCTATAACTTATTACAAAGCATTGAGCTATTGTCGAACAGCCTAAACCTTTTAGCAGACAAAGCTATATCATCATTTACCGTTCGTGAAGATAATTTACAGCAGGCGTTAGCTAAAAACCCAATATTGGTGACAGCCTTGAACCCAATCATTGGTTATTTAGACGCAGCAAAAATCGCCAAAAAAGCCTACCAAGAACAGCGAGATATTATTGATGTTGCCGAAGAGGAAACCGACCTTAGTCGCAAAGAACTCGAAGCACTATTGAATCCACTAACCTTAACTCAAGGAGGGATTGCAGATAAAGATGAGGAATGAGGAATGAGGAATGAGGAATGAGGAAGTAACAACCTTCCTCATACGAGTGCGTCATTCAAATAGAGTCAAATTTGCTTACTTGCTACACGGTTCTCAAGTACTCGTTACCTTTTTTATATGGGTCAACTATTGAAGCTATCAATTGCGGGCGACCCGTATAATATCCTTGGTAATAATCGGCACCAAGCATCCTAGCGGCTTGATAAGCAGCTTTATTTTCAATGCCTTCAATTAACACGCTAGCCTTTAAATCTCTCGCCACAGTAATCGCATCAAAGATAGGTTTACTGTCGCCCTGAATATATGTATCAAGCAAGCTCTTATCTATCTTAATGATGTTCGGTCGAATAGCGCGAGTTCTTTGCTCTGAAGAGCCTTGAACACCAAAATCATCGACCGCGATTCTAAGGCCACAATTTCGAAGAATATCAATCGCACGGACAAGCTTTTCATTATCGTGGTAAAAATGCTCTAAAATTTCGACATATATTTTCTCTGGCTGTAAACCTAGTTCTTTAATTCTTGGTAGCAACAACTGACTCGTTAAAGACTGGCTTTCTCCATCTATAATCGTGATAGGACTCATATTGATAAACAGGTAGCTGGTCGAGAGAAATTGCGAAAAATTACGCAAGTGAATAACCCTTGCTAATCGATCAAGGTTGATGAGGTGGTGCAATTGTTTCTGGTAGTCATTAAAAAGCAACGCAGTATCTACAGGTGCACCAGTCGAATCATGTACACGCAGCAAAGCCTCGTAGCCAAACGGGTTACCATTTACATCGACTATCGCCTGAAAAGCACTCTTTAAGCATAACCCCTGATATTTTGCGCAATGGCTACCATTTTCATGCACAACCAAACGCTGCTCAATCTCATACCTTGACCTTAATATTTTCTCCACTATTCATCCATGTTAGTGAATCACAATATGGTTAACATAATAATTAATTGGCACATCACCAGAGATTAATCAAGATAATGAAATGCATATCACAATTTACAATCTTTTTTACATGAAACAATAGCAAGAAAAAGCCTTGTCACTCTAAATACAATCTAGCTACTGACTTAAAAAGTACACAAAGCTGAAAGCATAATGTCATCACTCTTGCATAGGCTTTCAACAAACAAAGCGTTTACCCATATATTTAGAATTAAAAATAGGAACAC
>NZ_JAKJSI010000015.1:0-201276 GCF_050336695.1 Photobacterium minamisatsumaniensis
TCTCTCGACCGGCTCAACGAATACTGATTGAACATCAATAACTAGAAGCTAGTCATGACATTCGAATTGACTGTGCCAAAATAACTTGCGCTATTTTGTATTGGTCACTCAGTTCATTGATAAATCTTTTGACTTAACTTTTTCACGAGTGCCCACACAGATTGCATGGTCAAATTGTTAAAGAACAAACTGATTGGTTAGCGGCTTAAGTTGCCGTGCTCCGTGTCAGTGAGGTCGCATTATAGGGAGGAATTAGAAAGGCACAACTCTTTTTTAATAAAAAAAAGTCAACTGCACATTTTTCACACAAAAGTCAATTGAGTGGCTATATTACAATCACATAGTAATAACTCAATCAAACTCACTGTACTTTGAGATAACCGTTTCCAGTGAAACTACCTGCGCCTGTTGCCAGCGGTCGACCCAGTTAACATCAACAGTCACCGATTTAGCGCCTGGTACTGGGTGATCAGCAATAACCGTCACATTCCTTACTCCACTAACTAAGCCAAGTGAAACAGGTTCAGTTGAGCTTGTTATATCATCGAACGATATTGCACCTATGACAGATGCTGGGCCTCGGGTTCGAAAGTACTCGATCTTTTCTTCAGCAAGGTAAAGAGCTTCTATCGAATTAAGGGCATTGGATGACTTCACTTCCAAATAAGCCTGAGTTTTAATTATACTCATCACCCCTATTGCAAGCATCATCAGCGATATCAGTACTTCTATTAAACCAAAACCAACATTGTGCTTAGAAGTCATGCCAAGACCCCTTTACCCACCTAACATCATTATTGTTGTTACTAAACTTTGTAAAGTAAGTTTCATTGTAAGTCATAGCAAATGAATCATTTAGTAGAGCATTTTGTGAAATATATTTTTTGCTAGTACTGTCATAGTGTTTTGCATCAAGTATCAAACCACCATCCAGATTCAATGCACCATGAAGATAAAAACTAGCAAGATGGACATTTTCACCAAAAACCGATGGTATATGAGTTAGCTGCTTCTGAGCCTCGCTTCCAGCCCAATCATTAAAATTATAGTTATACTCGTAGTTGTAATGAAATATCATCCCTTGATAATTCAAGTCACCATCATTACCCGCCACTTTCTCTGGATAAAGTGAAAACATCCCATCATGGATAAGTATCATTATGCCGTCGCTCTCATTAGATGCTTTTACAATATCAACATAATCATTACCTGACAGCTCACAATGCCCTTCGACCCACACGCTCTCATGCCCACTTGAAAGCGCATCCTTAATCGCCTTACCGCAATTGCTCATCCCTGAATACTCTAAAGATCCTGAAGGTGATGTCTTCTCAGTGATAACCACATCGAACTTTTTATTTTTCACATCGTCATGGTCAGCATCCGCGATATCAAAGAAATTCTCAAAAGGACTTAAGTTAGGGTCATGTACAAAATCATTTTTTAAAGCAGCTAAACCTGTGCCATTAGTCATATAGTCGGGTAAACAGTTTTTCCCTTTAGGCAAATCTGCTAAACCACTATTTACCACCGAAGCATTAGGAAAGTATTCATTTCGATACCTCAAGGCTACACATTGCCAGCCGTCTTCTGTCCACACACCTGGATCAGGGTAATAAAACCTGAGAGAAGAATGAGCGTACATATTTGAACCCGTTTGAATAGCACCACTCTTGCCACTTAAAGCCAACTCGGCCGACTTAGTAACGTTCGCCTTCGCGATAGAATCAGGCGAGGCACTAGCTTCAATAGAAAATTTATTGCTCGACATAAATGCAAAGTTGATCGATGTATCCGCAATTTCAGCGGCGCAATCGTTAGGATAAATTGGATCATTAGGCATTAATCCTGAAGCTTTCACCTCTGCAAACGCACATTCAACACCTCCTTCAGCCAACCAATGCGCCTTCCGTGCCATCACCTCATTTTGAGCACGTTTGATTTGGTAAAAAACACTCTTATAAGAGGCGAGTGAAAACAGTAAAGCGGCAATAAGCAGCATTGCTGTTACTAATAAGGTTGTGAATCCTTTCTGCTTATTCATCAGTTCCAGTTCCTTATTTTAACTTGCGTTGACTTTGCTGCAGACAAAGCACCATCTAACGTTTCAACCTGTAAATTGATCATGAGATATTGGCTCACTGCGGATGACCCGACTAACTCTATTTCACTTACTGAGAAATTCGTCACTTTCAGTTGACGTTCATCAAGTGAGGCATGCCCTCGAGTGCAAGCATGAGAAGTATCCATAATCGAAGATTTAGTCGAAAAAACTTTTAACATGTCGTCAGACAGGTAATACGTGCGAAAATGCTTGTCGCTACCATCATCATAACCGTAACTAATACAAGTCGCATTCACACCCGATATCTGGCTTAGATGGATAGTATTAGTTGCCCCACTAATCACGAAGCTAGCACCGCCCCCTTCTTTAAATCCTGCACGTTGAATATCACGCTTAAGCATTCGTAAGACATCGTTCATATCCTGCGCCAACATCAACTGCTGACCACGCACAGAAGCAAATTGCTGACCTTTTATAAAAACACTACCTATGACAACTAACGCAATTAAGCCAATGGCAGAAGCAACGGCTAGTTCAACTAAACTGAAACCCTTCTGGTAATTAGCATGCTGCATAACCATAAGCTCCACTTTCACCACAAATAAATACTCTTCCTGTCATTAGCCTGATACTGACTTTCACTTCTTGTTGACCATCAATAGAAAAAGCATAACTACCATCTTTATTTGGTCGCCCCGTAAGTGGATCAAAAAAAATATTTTCCGAGTTGAAGGTTCGGTAAATATCCACTCCCCTATACGGTTCTCCAGAAATTTGCGATAAAATGGTATTAGTTACTGTATCTGTAGCTGTGATAGTCCAAGTTAACGTTGATGTACTTCCGATCTCAGGCACACTGTTGCTGCTCATCACAACGGAGCTTCCACGCATTACCGCTTCTGATTTCGCTTGCACCATTAGCCATTCAAGCTCAGTCGCAAGCCGTCTTACTTTTTCTGATTCAATCAAAGAAGAAAATGATGGCGCAGCCGCTCCAATCAACACCATGACGACAGAAACTACAATAAGCAGCTCTAACAGTGTAAAGCCGTAGCTATCCCGGTAATAAGGAGGCTTGCAATGTAACCTCGGTTGATTTTCGCGACCCATTCCCCAATTCCTTTTACAAAGCGATTTCGAGTACAACATTGGCTTGATCCACATGTTATCACCCATACAGAATGTCATTGATTTAAGAAAGAAAGTTATCGAGGCAAAACGAATTTTTCAGAGAAGAACTGTAATGATTAAACAGAAAGGCGTGACGTTGATCGAGCTAATGATTGCTGTTGCCATTATCGGAGTGCTAGCTGCTATTGCATACCCTAGCTACCAAGATCATCTATTAAAAAGCCATCGCTCTCAAGCCATGGGGGATATGATAAAAATTCAGCTTACTTTGGAGAGTGAATATACTAAAAATAATGCTTACGACACCACTGTTGTTAGCGGTGGTAGCTGCTCGTTTTGCGAAGTAGATACAAGTCGCTACCAACTCACAATAAAGGCAACTAATCCTCCCTATACTATTGAAGCGAAGGCACTCCGTAATCTTGGGCAGGATCAAGACAGTTGCGGTGATCTGTCCTTAACCGCTGCAGGTATTGGTAGCCCTGCTGAGTGTTGGTAGCAACAAGTCTTAATCCGTACCGCTAAAAACAAAAAAGCCGACTTTCGTCGGCTTTTTTCGTCAAACGGCTTAATCAATGATTAACCCGTCAAATCATCAAAAAACTTCTTCACACCATTGAAGAAGCCTTCAGATTTAGGCTTGTGCTTACTTGCACTTTTACCGCCTAGGCTTTCTTCAAGTTCTTGAAGTAGCTCTTTCTGGCGAGCGCTTAGGCTCACAGGCGTTTCAACAACAAGCTTACAGATCAAGTCGCCAACTGCACCACCGCGTACTGATTTCACACCCTTGCTACGCATGCGGAACATACGGCCAGTTTGTGTTTCAGCAGGTACCTTTAGATTAACGCGACCATCAAGGGTTGGTACTTCAACTTCACCACCCAATGCTGCCATCGTAAAGCTAACTGGTACTTCACAGTACAAGTTGTTGCCATCACGCTCGAAAATATGGTGCTGAGCAACATGTACCTGAACATACAGATCGCCAGTCGGTGCACCAAATTCGCCCGCTTCACCTTCACCTGACAAACGAATACGGTCGCCAGTATCAACCCCTGCTGGGATCTTCACAGAAAGTGTTTTGGTCTCTTCTTTGCGTCCTTGACCATGGCAAGTGCCACAAGGCTCTTTAATGATCTTACCGCGACCGTGACAGTGTGGACACGTTTGCTGTACTGCAAAGAAACCTTGGCGCATTTGTACTTGGCCTTGGCCATGACACGTGCCACAGGTTGTCGCTGAAGTGCCTTTCTTCGCACCAGAGCCGTCACAAGTATCACAACCAACAAGTGTCGGTACGCGAATTTCTTTACTACAACCTCGAACAGCTTCTTCTAAAGTCAGTTCCATGTTGTAGCGAAGATCGGCACCACGTTGAGCACGTTGTTGACCGCCACGACGACCACCGCCACCACCGAAGATATCGCCGAATACGTCACCGAAGATATCACCGAAGTCAGCACCACCACCGTAGCCACCGCCGCCGCCCATACCGCCTTGCTCAAAGGCTGCATGGCCGTATTGATCATACGCAGCTTTCTTTTGAGGATCGGTTAGGATTTCATAAGCAGTTTTAACTTCTTTGAATTTTTCAGAAGCTTGTTCATCACCCTGATTACGATCGGGGTGGAACTTCATTGCTAGGCGCTTATAAGCCTTTTTAATATCACGTTCTGATGCATCACGACCGACACCTAGAACTTCATAAAAATCACGTTTTGACATAGTTATTTGTCACCTGCCTGAATACAGCTGCGGGCGTAAGAGTAGTCCTCCAACGCCCGCGCTAAAATAAGATTAAGTGTTAACTATCTTATTTTTTTTCTTCTTTAACTTCTTCGAACTCAGCGTCAACAACGTTATCGTCTTGTTGTGCTTGCTGCTCACCTTCACCACCAGCTTGCGCCTGTTGTGCTTGAGCTTGCTGCTGAGCGATTTCCATTAGCTTTTGAGAAGCTGCGATTAGTGCTTGAACTTTCGCATCAATCGTTTCTTTATCTTCGCCTTTGCTTGCTTCTTCTAGTTCAGAAACAGCGGCTTCGATTTTCTCTTTCTCATCAGCAGGTAGTGCTTCGCCCGCTTCTTCAACTTGCTTACGTGTACCGTGAACTAGCTGATCAGCTTGGTTACGTGCAGTTACTAATTCTTCGAACTTTTTGTCCGCTTCTTTGTTAGCTTCTGCTTCTTGTACCATCTTCTCGATGTCTTCGTCGCTTAGGCCGCCAGAAGCTTGGATAGTGATCTTCTGCTCTTTACCTGTGCTCTTATCTTTCGCAGATACGTGTAGGATACCATCCGCATCAAGGTCGAAAGTAACTTCGATTTGTGGCATACCACGAGCAGCAGCTTGAATACCTTCTAGGTTGAACTGGCCAAGAGACTTGTTGTAGTTCGCTTGCTTACGCTCACCCTGAAGTACGTGGATAGTTACCGCATTCTGGTTGTCTTCAGCTGTTGAGAATACCTGATTCGCCTTAGTAGGGATCGTGGTGTTTTTCTCGATTAGCTTAGTCATTACGCCACCCATGGTTTCAATACCAAGAGATAGTGGAGTAACGTCTAGTAGTAGAACGTCTTTAACGTCACCAGCAAGAACACCACCTTGAACAGCAGCGCCTACAGCAACAGCTTCATCAGGGTTAACGTCTTTACGTGGTTCTTTACCAAAGAATTCAGTTACTTTAGCCTGGACCATTGGCATACGTGTTTGACCACCAACTAGGATAACGTCAGTGATATCGCCAACAGATAGGTCAGCATCCGCTAGAGCAACTTTTAGTGGCTCAAGAGAACGTTGTACTAGGTCTTCAACTAGTGATTCTAGTTTCGCACGTGTCACTTTGATGTTCATGTGCTTAGGACCAGTTGCATCAGCAGTAACGTAAGGTAGGTTCACGTCAGTTTGCTGTGCAGAAGACAGTTCAATCTTCGCTTTTTCAGCAGCTTCTTTAACACGCTGCATCGCAAGAGGATCGTTCTTAAGGTTGATGCCTTGCTCTTTTTTGAACTCTTCAACTAAGTAGTTGATCATGCGGTTATCGAAATCTTCACCACCAAGGTGTGTGTCACCGTTAGTTGCTAGAACTTCGAATGTTTTCTCGCCTTCAACTTCATCGATTTCGATGATTGAAATATCGAAAGTACCACCACCAAGGTCATAAACTGCGATAGTGCGATCGCCACCTTGCTTATCAAGACCGTAAGCTAGCGCTGCTGCTGTTGGTTCGTTGATGATACGCTTAACTTCAAGACCTGCGATACGGCCAGCATCTTTTGTTGCTTGACGCTGTGCATCGTTAAAGTAAGCAGGAACAGTAACAACTGCGCCAGTTACTTCTTCACCTAGGTAATCTTCAGCTGTTTTCTTCATTTTCTTAAGAACTTCAGCAGAAACTTGAGGAGCAGCCATTTTTTGGCCTTTCGCTTCAACCCAAGCATCACCGTTGTCAGCCTTAACAATTTTGAAAGGCATGATTTCGATATCGCGCTGTACTTCTTCGTCTTCAAAGCGACGACCAATTAGTCGTTTGATAGCGTATAGCGTATTTTCAGGGTTAGTTACCGCCTGACGCTTAGCTGGTTGACCAACTAATATTTCACCATCTTGAGTGTAAGCGATAACAGATGCCGTTGTACGCTCACCTTCTGCATTTTCAACTACACGTGGTTTGTCACCATCAAGTACTGCAACACAAGAGTTAGTTGTACCCAAGTCAATACCAATGATTCTACCCATCAGGCTTTCTCCGAAATTCATTAAGCTTTACTTACCAACCCGCCAATATGCGGTGCTGGTAGCGCGGTATACCCGCAGAAATTAATTTACGATGTTGTATGACTACTAGATAAGGGCAGCCAATTTGTTTTCAAGGGTGACATCGAAAAAAAATCAAAAAAATTTTAAAGCCCACCTAAGATAAGCAGGCTTATGTTATTTAAAAGTGCTTACGCTTGGGTATCAATGTTACCAGCAGCTGCTTTTGACACCATCACCATTGCAGGGCGAACGACACGGCCATTTAGCTCATAGCCTTTTTGCATCACTAGCATAACGGTGTTTGGTGCGTACTCAGTACTTTCCTGAATTGACATTGCCTGATGGAATTCAGGATTAAAAGTTTCACCTAGCGGATTAAGCTGCTTTAGGCCAAACTTCTCAACCGTGCCCATCATTGTTTGTAATGTCAGGTCAACACCTTCAAGCATTGGTTTGATGGCTTCATCGGTTTTATCTGCCATTTCAATGGCACGTTCCATGTTGTCGATAACAGGCAATAGTTCTTCTGCAAATTTATTTAAGGCAAACTTACGTGCCTTATCAATTTCTTGCTCAGAACGACGACGAACGTTCTCGCCTTCAGCGCGAGCGCGAAGTGCCGCGTCAACCGCTTCTTTTGCTTTCGCGTCACTTGTCAGTAATGCGGCTTCTAATTCTGAGATACGAGCTGCTTGCTGTTCTTCTAAAGTCATTTCAATCACTTCTTCCTCAGCAGATTCAGTTTCAACCGCTTCAACAGTTTGTTCTTGTTGCAGCTGTTCGTCCTGTACTTTTTTATCTTCGTTGCTCATGCTTTCGCTTCTCCGCCAAGATGATGACATTCAATGGAGGGTAGAAATCTGCCTACCCTAAAATTTGCTTATGGGCATATTATGGGGATGAACTTCAATGATTCAAGCCAATATCACTCACAAAGCGCGACAAGTGTCTAATCCTAACGCTATACTGGCTCACTCATCATTTGTCGGATCAAGGACATGACGCGCGTTTTTCAGACCATAGCGATTATTGGTAAACCTCGAAACCCTGAAGCTCTACAAACCCATATCAGCTTATATGGCTGGTTAATAGAGAAAGGGTATGAGGTTCTGGTTGACCATCGATTGGCAAATGACCTTGATGTTCCCCACTCTGCTTTCTGTGATTTGCTCACAATTGGCGATAAAGCAAACCTTGCGATTGTCGTCGGTGGGGATGGCAATATGCTAGGCGCTGCACGGGTACTGTCTCGTTTCGATATTGCCGTTATCGGGGTAAACCGAGGCAGCCTTGGCTTTTTGACTGATCTTGACCCTGATCCTGAAGCATTCGATAACGAACTTGAGCAAGTGTTGAGTGGCGAATTCGTGGTTGAAAACCGTTTCCTTCTCGAGGCTGAAGTTCACCGCCATGGCCTGATAAAGAGCCGTAATGCGGCACTCAACGAAGCCGTTCTCCACCCCGATAAAATTGCCCACATGATTGAGTTTGAAGTGTATATCGACGATACCTTTGCTTTTTCTCAACGTTCAGATGGCTTAATTATTTCGACGCCTACAGGTTCTACCGCTTATTCATTGTCAGGTGGAGGGCCCATATTATCGTCAGAACTCAATGCCATTTCTCTGGTTCCAATGTTCCCTCACACGCTGTCTTGCCGTCCACTAGTGGTCGACGGTAATAGCCGCATTAAGCTCATGGTTTCACCAACCAACGGTAGCACCCTAGAGGTGAGTTGTGACGGGCAAGTATCCTTACCCGTTAGTCCTGGTGATGAAATACACATTTACCAAAGCCCTAAAACCCTAAAACTTATCCACCCTAAAAATTACAGCTACTACGGTGTACTCCGTAGCAAGCTTGGGTGGTCGAGCAAATTGTTTTAGTCGCACTAAAAATGCACAGCCTAAGCCAACCATCCGGTTGGCTTTTTTATTGCCACTTTTCATCACCTTAGTAATTAATGCCTTTTTCTATAAAATTTTTCGCCTAGCTATTTACTGTGTATAGATACAGTATATACTGTATGAAAAAACAGGTGTTGATTTAAACAGGTGAACACATGCTGGCTCATATGACGATCTCAAACTTTGCTATTGTCAAAAACCTTGAATTTGAACTAAAACCGGGAATGACCACCATTACAGGTGAAACCGGTGCTGGTAAGTCTATTGCTATTGATGCGCTAGGCTTGTGTCTTGGCGATCGTGCCGAAGCCAGTATGGTTCGACCTAATGAAGATAAAGCTGAAATTTCAGCGGCATTTTCATTACAAAATAATCAAGCAGCACGCCGTTGGCTGGAAGATAATGAACTAATTGATGGTGATGAGTGTATTTTACGCCGAGTGATCACCAAAGAAGGCCGCTCCCGTGGTTTTATTAATGGCAGCCCAGTACCTGCATCCCAACAAAAATCGCTAGGGCAGTTACTGATTAACATTCACGGCCAACATGCCCATCAACAATTAATGCGTGCCGATCACCAACAGCAAATGCTGGATCATTACGCAGGTCACCACCTGTTAATGGATAAAACCCGTGATAGTTACCAACGTTGGCGTCAAGCCAACAACGAGCTAAAACGTATTACCCAAAGCCGCGAAGAAAACGAAGCGCAAAAGCAGCTGATCCAATATCAAGTCAAAGAACTTGATGAGCTGGCTTTGGGCGAAGAAGAATACGCAGAGATAGAAGAAGAGCACAAACGCCTATCGAACAGCGGTGAACTTGCAGTTTCAAGCCAAACCGCACTTTCTATGCTTTACGATGGTGAAGACAATAATGCGCTGCATATGTTGCAAATGGCTAGCCAACAAGTCGGTCACCTTGGTGAAATTGACACGAACCTCAGTACGATCCCTCAAATGCTTGAGGAAGCCATCATTCAAGTACAGGAAGCCAGCCAAGAGCTACGTAGCTATCTTGATAACCTCGATATGGATCCTCAGCGTTTAGTGTACTTAGAAGAGCGCTTGGCCAAAATCATGTCGTTATCACGTAAGCATTACGTGATGCCTAACGAGCTATATGGCAAGCACCAAGGTTTACTCAAAGAACTTGAACAGCTTGACTGTAGTGACGAGCGCCTAGAAGAAATTGCAGCGAATGTTGAATGCTTACGCCAAGCATTCCTTGCTCGCGCAGAAAAGCTAAGCAAGAGCCGACAACGCTACGCTAAAGAGCTTGATAAGAAAATTTCAGACAGTATGCACCAGCTCAGCATGGAAAACGGGATTTTCAAAATTGATGTTCAAAGCGATCCGGAAGGTATGCTAAGCCCGCTAGGGTTCGATACCATCACTTTCTTGGTGTCAACTAACCCTGGGCAACCGCTACAGCCACTTGGTAAAGTGGCTTCAGGTGGTGAGCTTTCACGAATTTCACTAGCAGTACAAGTAATCACGGCTCAAAAGGTCGAAACCCCTAGTTTAATTTTCGATGAAGTCGATGTCGGGATCAGTGGCCCAACCGCCGCTATTGTCGGTAAAATGCTACGTACGCTGGGTGAATCGACTCAGGTTATGTGTGTTACGCACCTACCTCAAGTCGCAGGCTGTGGCCACCAGCAAATGTTTGTTGCGAAAAAATCGAGCAAAGGACAAACCGAAACCAATATGTTCCCACTTACTGAAGAAGCACGTGTTAATGAATTAGCCCGTTTACTTGGCGGTAGTGAAATAACAGATCGCACCCTTGCCAACGCCAAAGAGCTGCTGTTTGCTGCATAATTAGATTAAACTTAACAAGCGGTGCAACTATTTAGGTGTGCCGCAGTCTCATTTAGAGTTTTTTTCTTTACTGCTTTTTTACTTCTGCTTAGTGGTTGTTTATTATCGCTGCAGAACAAAGCAAATTTGCCGGGATGCTATGAGTTGGAAAAACCTTGCAGCCATTACACTTGCAGCTAGTCTGCTAGGTGGCTGTTCAGTCGTAGAGCGACTGGTATATCGAATTGATATCAACCAAGGAAACTACTTGGAGCAAAAAGATATCGATAACCTTCGATATGAAATGAATAAAGAACAGGTACAGTTTGTATTGGGATCACCCATGCTGGTTGAGCCGGAATACCCAAACACTTGGTATTACGTCTATTACCACAAGCCAGGTCATGATGAGCCACAGCAAAAAAACCTGATCCTAAAATTTAATGATCAACAACAGCTGATCAGCCTTGAAGGTGACTACCCACAAGGTGCTAAATTTATGGAAGCGCTTAACTAACACCAATAAAAAAGCTCGCCATGGCGAGCTTTTTTATTCTTCTCTATATGCCCTATTCGCGCTATTTTTTCTCTGCAAGTGCTTCTTGCTTGGCTTGTTCGGCACGCTTACGACGGATTTCTTTCGGATCTGCCAATAGTGGACGATAAATCTCAATACGATCGCCATCATGCACTGTCGCATCGAGCTTAACATTGCGACTGTAGACACCCACCTTGTTTTTCTTTAAATCGATTTCTGGGTACAGTTCAAGCACACCTGATTGCTCAATGATTTGTTTTACCTGAGTATCTGATGTGATCCCCAGCTTTATCACTCGCTGTGCATTAGGCAATGCATACACAACTTCAACATGAATCAAGGTTTCATCAGAAGTCATAAATTTCTCTTGCTCGCTGAGTAAATGCACTCACCATGTTATTGGTTAAGTCACGAAACACTTTACCAAAAGCGGCTTCTACCAAGCCATTTGTAAACTCAAAGTCTAATTTTAGCTCAATTTTACATGCCTCAGCATCCAACTCGATGAAGTGCCAACCACCCACCAAGCGTTGAAAAGGGCCATCAACTAACTGCATGTCTATCTTTGAAGCATCTGTTAATGCGTTTCGAGTGACAAACGTTTTTTTGATCCCAGCTTTTGATACATCGACAGATGCCATCATATGCTGATCTGAGCTTTCCAAAATCTTCGTACCTGAGCACCCCGGCAAAAAAGCAGGGTATGATTCAACATCATTAACAAGTTCAAACATTTGCTTCGCACTGAATGGCACCAATGCAGAGCGGCTAATCTGAGGCATAGTTTCTCCTTTACCCATAGAACTCCGATCCACAGCCTTTGCTGTACAGAACCAGCAAAACCTAGAAGAAGCGGTTTCCCAATGATACCATTAGTCGGCTAACTGCCAAAATAAGCGTGTGATAGAGCAGTCTACTGTTTTCTAAACACACATATCGACCGAACCCACTAAATGGATTCGGGAATGAAATAAAAAAGAGTATGTATGGCTAAAAAACCAAGCAAGCCGGGTAGCAATACCATTGCTAAAAACCGTTCAGCGCGACATGAATTCGCGATTAAAGACGAATACGAAGCTGGCCTATCCCTTCAAGGGTGGGAAGTAAAAGCTATTCGTGACGGTAAAATCAACATTTCAGAAAGTTATGTATTCCTACGTAACGGTGAAGCTTTCATTTCAGGTGTCACCATTACGCCATTGAATGCCGCCTCTACCCACGTGGTTGCCGACCCAACACGCGTTCGAAAATTGCTACTAAACCGTCGAGAAATCGAGAAGTTAGAGCACGCAGTACATCGTGACGGTGAAACCATCGTGGCATTAACTATGTACTGGAAGGCATCTTGGGTTAAAATTAAGATAGGCACCGCGCGTGGTAAGAAATTACACGATAAGCGTAGTGACAGTAAAGATCGTGATTGGCAGCGTGATAAAGCGCGCATCATGAAACACAGCATGAGATAGTAACAACCGGATAAGTGTTCGCTTTTTGTCCATAAGCACTTGACCATACGTTAATTTCGTTGACGCATACGGTTTTTATGCTACTATCGAACGCGTAACACCTCTGGGGCTGATTTAGGATTCGACAGGATCACGAAGGCTTTGGGAGCATGCCGTGGGGCGGTTGGCCACGTTAAAAGCCGCAAAAAAATAGTCGCAAACGACGAAAACTTCGCACTAGCAGCTTAATACCCTGCTAAGAGCGCTCCTGCCCTAGCTTCCGCTTGTAAGACGGGGATTAACAGGGGTTCAAACCCAAACGAGATAGCGAGGGAACCTTTGACTAGAGAGGTGAACCGCGAAATAGAATTCTGGTATGTATTCGCATAGCGTGTCTGTTCGCAGTGTCGGGTACGAGAATAAAGACAGACTAAGCATGTAGCGCCTCTGGTTAGACTGGTTTTGGACGCGGGTTCAAATCCCGCCAGCTCCACCAAACGTTTGGAAAGGGCGGTAATCGAAAGATTACCGCCCTTTTTGTATCTAAAATCGCAATAATTTAGCTGTTTGTACTAAAACTTGGTACTAAACATGCGCTGCCTAAAAATATCTTCCAATGGAAATTGGCACTTCAGATATCAGATTCCTCCGAAGTATCGACACTTGTTTTCTGATATTTCTGAGGTTAAGAAATCTTTCGGGGCCTGCGCTCGGCAACAAGCTGTGATTGAATCACTGAAATTGGAGCTAGGTATTCGTATCTCAATTAAAACCAGCCAACCCCTCTCAAGTTCAGAAAGCACCTTTTCAGAGTCCGCGAAGCCTGCCACACCGTCAAAAGCAGGGCAAACTAAAACACCTCCTCTTCAAACCCAATTACTTGCTTAGATAAGTACCGAGATTCAAAAACAGACTTGGTAAACGAAAAGACTCTAAAGATAGCTTACGCCAAATGCCGTATTGTTCTATCTCTACTGGAGATCTAAACTCTCCTGCTCAGAGTAAACATTAGCCCACTGCATGGGGGGATGGGCTAGGCAGCACAACGGGGATTATGAATAATACCCATCGCGTACTGGTACGAACTGAACCAAACTAAATAACGCTACTATGACGAATAAACTACTCAAAATCTTCGTCATTTCATGACAGTAGTTTAACTAAATTATTCTGGCAGCAAAGCCGCAACAGCCCGTCCTAGCTTCAGGCCTAAGATTGGCGGGACAGCATTACCTACCTGAGTATACTGAGGTACCTCGAACTTACGCATCTGGCCACCGGTAGTAATCTTAGATCTGAATACAAAATTATCCGGGAATGACTGGATCCTTGCCATCTCACGTACAGTCAATACTCGCAGTTCATGTTCATCATAATGGCAGGCATCATCAGGAATGGAGAGCGCAGCAGGCGCTGGAGAATTAGCAATCAAGGCTTTCTGGGTTTGCTTCTTCGTCGGGTGGGCAAGAAGATACAACTCAAACTCTTGCTTAGAGGTAAAGGTATAGAGCTCACCATTTTCATGTAGGTATTCGAAGCCACTTAGCGTATCCCAGATGTCGACAGGAAGCGTATCAGCTTCGCCTTTCAGGATCGAAAATACAGCACTTTTTACCTTACGGTCATCTACCTGCTGTAGCACCTGATAAAGCCTAAAACGACGTTGAACCAATGAGCTGTTGTTGCGAAGATCATGGTTTAGCCCTGCTGGGTGTTCATTAAGACGGCCAAATGTTTGATTAAGCTGCTGAATAAACGCAGAAGGCCGTGCTGGATTATGAATTTTCAGATCATCAAGCGCTTCCTGTACTGAAACCTCCTCATTGGCCTCAACAAGCGGATGCAGGAAAGTCCCTAAAAACTGCTGGAGCCCAGCTGGTTTTGTGGCATCGACATAATCAAGTAACCCAAATGGTAAATCACCACTCTGGCTGACAACCACGCGCTGAACTTGGTTATAAAAATCAATCGGCTGTTCGAACAAGGATAATGAAGCCTCGTCCAAGACACCATGAAGGCTGGTCAGGTGACCGTGTTGTACTGCAATCATTATGAAGCGCGGGCGGTTCTGCGCGACACCGGTCTGGCGGGCATTCACATGTAGGCAAAGTGGTACATAGCCAATTGAAGCAAAGACTTTGGCCACCTCATACCATGCATGGAACTGGTTACCGTCATCGTCCTTGAAAGGGCGAAGGATACCTGTCACGTTTTCCAGCAGCGCGATCTTTGGCTGGGTATGCTCGACAAATTTAGCGAACTCCCATGGCAATGTGTTTTTATCGCTATTCTTTTCCCGCTTACCGGCCAAACTGAAACTCTGACACGGGGGACCACCGGAAACAAGATCAAGACCACCATCACGGCCAAAGGCATTACGCAGTTGCCCAACAAGCAATGGGTTTGCATCCAACAAGCGATTTAGCTCAATGATACTACCGACAACCAAGTTGCCATTAAGCTCTCCCCAGTCACCAGGTAAGTCGCTATTACCTTCTGCACCATATGCAGGAAACAAAAATGGGTTCTCACGAAGGCGAGGCTTCAAGCTTCCATGTAAACTATTCAGCCAAAAAGTATGAGCAGGCATTTGCTTCTGATTAGCCAATTCTTCCAGATCTTCCCCAAAAAAATTATAGGCAAACGTTTCTGCAGCCATTGGGGATAGCTCATTAGCAAGTACCAGTTCAAAGCCAGCTTCATCCAAACCAAGCGATAACCCACCACAGCCAGCAAAAAGCTCAATATGATTCACAGAAATAACCTACTCACAAAACGAAATTGCGTGGAATTGTATGGAAAAAAAAAGCAAAAGTCCAGGGGGGGGGTTAATAAAAGGCTATTAGTCAATTTATTGACAAGTTTTATAGGCTCTAATATATTATTAATCAGGCACTGAGATATGCCATCGTCCATTCGAAAAGACCCCTTCTGGTCCCTCTCTGTAGATAACATGATGCTTGTTATATGCAGTCGTAGAGACTGAAAACAACTACCTATCAAGTCAGTGTTGTCTACCAAAAGCTAGTCATTTTGGTGGTTTGTTATATCTGCGTTAAACACTCCTCCCAAACACCTAGCTCGGGCTTAAGGGGAGCCTCAGCAGTAAACGCCACTTGCGTACCCAATATACATCAACTTTCAACGCAGATATTGGGTATAAAAATGAGTACAAATAAGACAGATCTATCTAAACAACTACCAACTCGTTCACGAGTCACACAGCGCGCCAAAAAACTAAAAAAAGAACTCAATATCACTCATAAAGAAGCTCTTAAGTCCATAAGTGCTGAATATGGTTTTGCTAATTGGCATGACTTCCAGCAAGCAATAGAAAAGAAAAATTTAGCCGACACCCCAACCCCACAACTCTCTCTGGGTTTTGTCTCTGATGATGACGTCGAAATGAGTAATGATGACTACGATGATCTTGATAAAGAGCGTGAAGATGACTTTTCTATTGAACAAAAAGAAATTGTCGCTGGCAATAAAAAACACCTTGCCAAGATAGGTGCCGAATTCTCCATTTTTGAGCCCACGATCACTGGACTTAAGAAGTCAATTCTCGATGCGACACAACCCGTCAGAACACATTTCGAACTGGAAGATTTCCATGACTATGCGAAACAAGAACAAGGTCCGAATAATAAAGTAAAAAAAGACGGTTACTTCCTAACTGATGATGAGTCAGTCAAAACAACAGCAAGCTTATACCGCCCCAAGACCAAAAAAGGCGATCCTCGGATGTGGTTCAGGAAACTTCCTTCATTTTGTGAACCAGGGGACCAAGTTGCCATCATCATCCAAGATGACAGGCCTTACCTGATTAACTTGAGTAAAACCCGCCTAGATTTATCACTGACCAAAGAAAAGTCAGCAATTAAAGACTTCTTGGCAATGTTCGCGCAGAAACACAACAGCGTAGCAGCAGAACTTTTAGCCAAATTAAAAGAGCTGGCCAAAGCACCACTACCGGCCTTACGCGAAGGTGATACCGGAATTGGCTTTACCCTAGAGACCATGCTGGGTATTGAAGCAAATTCCAGCAAAGAACCTGATTATAAAGGCATTGAGCTAAAAGCGGGTAGAGGGATAAAAACACGGACAACACTCTTTGCACAAGTCGCAGACTGGAAGAACAGCCCGTGTAAGAAAAGTGCTGAAATACTAAATAAGTATGGTTATGAACGTGAAGATGACTTCAAACTTTACTGTACTATTAGCACCCAAAGGGAAAACTCTCAAGGCTTGAGCTTCATCTATGATCAAGCAAAAGATCAACTTGAAGAGTGGCACAATAAAACAGATCTTGTTGCTATATGGCCCGGAAAGCTACTCCGTGATCGCCTGAAGGAAAAGCATGCTGAAACATTCTGGGTAGAAGCCAAAAGCGAAATTATAGATGGAAAAGAACATTTCCATTTACTAAAGGTTATGCATACCAAGTCACCGATCATCAGCCAGCTATTGCCCCTTATCCAATCAGGTGTCATCACGATGGACCACCTCATTAAGAAAAGTGGAAAAACAGGCCGAGTTTCAGAAAAAGGGCCACTGTTCAAAATGAACAAGCGGGACTTGGGCCAGTTATTCCCAGAGCCAATTACATACGCGCTTGTTTAAAGGATTGAACGATGAGAAAGCGGAATTTTACTTACACGAAAGTCACAAGAATCTCAGAAGCCGTTTATCAAGAGGCCGAGTACCGTTCTGCAAACCAGAAGATTTTTAAAAGGTCGCATCGTGAAGACGAAGCAAATGGTGTTGGTTGCTTGGGCGAGGTAATCGCTGAATATTGGATGAGGGAGAACAGTATCTCATTCAATCCCGAGCTAGAAGAAACAACGCATGACTATGTCATAGGTGACAATATTAAGGTTGATGTAAAGACCAAAGACAGAACCGTTAGACCTAAAATTGATTATGACAATAGCGCCCCATTCTATAACCATGCACACCAACAACCCGATTACTTTTTTTTCATTAGCTTAGAAAGAAAAAAAGGGGATGAGAGGAAAGATATACGCCGGTTTCATACTGCTTATATCGTTGGTGCAATTAACTATCACGAGCTAGATGAAGTAGGGATACTGTTTCTCGAAAATGATGTAGATTGGCGCAATAAAACTAAGTTCTGGACGGATTGTTTAAACGTAGAGATGTGGCAGCTCATTCCCCTGAAAGAGGCTATCGAGATATTCAAAGGAGAAAGACATAAGCCAAGCTATGAAGCTGAGCTCAATGTTCCCATTATCTTAGAACTAAAAAACAAGATTGCAGCTGGCGACTTTAAACCTCGCAATTTACCTGACTGTTAACCCCACGAAGCCGCACTGTAGCATGCATTTTGTGCTGCAGTGTACCAACCTCTATCACCATTCACTATGTACCTTCTGTACTTTGCCCACATTAATATCAACCTCAAGCATAGGCAAGGGACTCCACCCGCTTACTTCACAAGATCTCGCCTCCCCATTTAGCCAGCAGCAAACAAATTCAATCAGGTCATCTACAGAAAAGCTAGCAGACTTCTTCAAAGCACACTCCCAGATAATCAATACCCTCCACCCATCCTCTTCAAGCCATTCCTTAGCCTTACTATCACGCTCACGGTTACGCTGGAATTTCTCAATCCAAAATGCTTGGTTTGATTTTGGGGTATGGGCAACATTACATCCATCATGTGCATGCCAGAAACAACCATGGATAAAGATCACAGCTTTGTATTTTGGGAATACCAGATCAGGAGAACCTTTAAGTTTTCGGGCATGTAATCGATAACGGAACCCCTTCGAGAAAATCAACTTCCGTAAGCCAACCTCTAACTTGGTATTTTTCGATGGGAATAACGACATGTCAGGCATAGGAAATAATACTCTTTTCCATTACACAATAAGTATAATCAAAGTAATCGCTACAAATGGGCTGCTTCCCACTCAGGCCACTCAAAAGTTGGTGACTAAATCCAGCTAATTTGTCGCTGTCGTCCTAAATCGTTCATCGATTTATGCTTCTTATACAGCTGAAAGCCTTCCCTGTATTGGGTTGTGAGCTTTCCGACCTCCCCAAAGCACCATTTTCCCCGGCGTAGGTGTGTTTTCTGAACTCTCATCAAGCGATCGATGACGCTGAATACATTCTTGGAAGGGAGGTAGCGGAACGCTTACAGGAAAAGCTTGCGCCAGCTCCACCAAACGTTTGGAAAGGGCGGTAATCGAAAGATTACCGCCCTTTTTGTATTTAGCTGTTCAGGACTGTGACTTGAACATCAATCGCAGCGAAAAGAAGTAGGCCTAGCGATCTATCTTTGGAGAATAAAGCGAATAAGCGGTGATCTGCCCTGCCACAATCGCTGAAAACATGAAGATAGCTGATAAGCCGATATTAGGAATAGGTAAGATGGATTGCTCGAATACTGATTGGCTCGCGCTGATCAAAACTCGACTACCGGGAACCAGAATGATGATCCCCTGCACAATATAAATAGATCCTGTTAGGTTAAGCAGCTTGGCAATTTTAGTGCCATACAAGGTGATCAACACCGTTGTAACCCAAGTGCCCACAACCCAATCACCACCAAAGCCCAAGTACATCGGCCCCCACATCCCTAATACTGCAACCGGTAGACCAAGCAAAATATCTTGTGGGCGGGCATTGAAGATCACCCCAATCGATGTAGAAATCAACATCAAACCAAAGACATGCAGCCATAGGGGTATTTCATTGGTATACGGTATACTATCCACTACCCCCCACCAAGCTTCGCCGATGTTCAAACCAATCATCACTCCGATAAACAGTTTGAGTAGGGTCAGCATACTTTGTCCGAGTAAAGCGGTACCAGAGACCAAATCGTTGAATGCCAAACACTCCAAGGAGTTAGCAATCGATAATCCGGGTACAAACAAGACTATCGAAGCAATACACAGCGCCCAAACAGGCACATGAATACCAAGGCTAACGATAAAGGCAACAAACAAACCTGTTATCAATGCCGCGATAAATTCAGCAGCAATTGCACGGCGGCCATGGCAAACCAACTGTACTAACCAAACCATCAACCCTAGCAAGGTGGCATATCCTACCGCTTCCAATGTACTACCAACCAACATCAGATAGGCAGGGGGGATCCCCATATTGGCCAATGCCACGACCCAAGTCGGGTAGTGAAAGTCTTTTGCTGGCTTTTCTTTGCGAGGTTGATTAATGCGATCAATGGTATTAGCCAGTAAGGCCAGATCAATAGAGGCGGGTTTGTGACGCTTAAGAACTACGGTATCTCTCTTACCAAGAAACTGATAGTTAATTGAGGTTGGCATGGCCTGCACCATGACTTCCGCATCATATTTTTTAGCATAGTGCTGAGTATACTTTTCCACCTTGTAGGGTGGGCATCCACAGCGATGCAATGTATCCCCAATTTCTACAACTTTATTGATTATGTATTGTGAAGTCATAGTCAGATCAGAGTGAGTAAAAAACGCCCGTAAGGTAACAAATAAGTGCCACAGATACGAGTGAGCGTAGTCTCAGAAATAGCATTATATCTATGCTATTTCACCAGCAATAGATTTTAGCAATTTAATGCTGTTAAGCTGTTGAAACTTATATGCAATTTATTTCTCAACAATCTTATAAGCTCTTTCTTTTACTGCCTATAGTCACCGTTTAATAATCAAAAACTTAGCGCAAATATCAGTTATCACTACAAACATTGATGGATAGTTATCTTTATTCCAGAAGGGCATGATGATATTACAAGGCCTAAAGGCTTCTACACACATACCAGTATCTTCGTGAGTGTAGATTTAAGCTTATGGAATAACTGCCTCTTTGAGAAACATCAAATCCATCAATCAACTAGTGATATATTATTCAGTACACTCATAGAATGAAATTAAGATGGAATTTATAATGAAAGCGTCTCTCCTCGGCAAAATGCGTAAACTGTTAACATGTAGCGTCATCGCTCCTTTAACATTTTCATTCATGAGCTTGAGTTTGCAAGCCAATGACTTCGACGATATGGTTGAGCAGCATAATATTGAAGTTCAGAAAAAAATTGATCTTACCAATAATAAAATGGACGCGCTTTATGCCATAGAAGAGCTCAATGCTAACGAAGAAGAGCAGCTTTTCCAGTTAGAGAACTCACTTGATGAGTTGTATGAAACGCTAATGTAGCGCCTAGCCCTTAGCAGCAGACAGCGAATTATTTGATGGCCTTCGTTCCTATATAGATAAAGTAACGAGGGCCTAGAACCCCACCCAGCATTTAACGACTTCAAAACACACGCCCAACCCACTCAGAACATTCCACCAACAAGATAGAGTTATTGACTTAACATTTTAATTTTTACAGTGATAAACACCACGAAATTGGTCGAAGATCAAAGACGCACCCATTATTTGGCATATAAGATAGCCTTAATAATTGGAGGTGTTTTAATGGCAAATATCAATCAGGATCGTCTGATCCAACACTTTATTGATCTTGTAAAGATCGACAGCGAATCACGTAACGAAAAAGCAATTGCAGAAGCATTAGCAGAGCAGCTAGGCGCTATTGGTTTTGAAGTGCAAAATTTACCGGTTCCCGCTGAGATCTCAAATGGCTTCAACATCTACGCCAAACTAGAAGGCAAGCTTGAAGGTACTATTCTACTAAGCTGCCACATGGATACAGTTACTCCAGGTAACGGTATCGAACCAATTATTGAAGATGGCATCATCCGCTCAAAAGGCGATACCATTCTTGGTGGTGATGATAAATCAGGCATTGCTGCAATCATGGAAGCGGTTCGCTCTATTAAAGCAGATGGCCGTGATCACCAAACTATTGAGCTGGCTTTCACAGTGTATGAAGAAGGCGGCCTACATGGCTCTCAAAACTTCGACATGAGCAAAGTAGAGTCATTAACGGGTATTGTATTTGATTCTGGTGGCGATATTGGCACCATCATCACAACAGCACCGGGTCAGCAGAACCTGAAAGTAAACATTACAGGTAAACCTGCACACGCTGGCCTTGCGCCTGAAGAAGGCATTAATGCCCTAACAGTCGCTGCTGATGCAATCACAAACATGAAGCTATCTCGCATTGATGAAGAAACAACAGCAAACATTGGTGTTGTTAAAGGCGGTCAGGCAACGAACATCGTTATGCCAGAGCTATTCATTGAAGCTGAAGCGCGTTCATTAGATGATGACAAGCTACAAGCACAAGTTGATCATATGATCAGCACATTTGAAGCAGCGGCAAAGAAACATGGCGCTGAAATCAACATTGCTTCAACCCGTGCTTACAATGCCTACCGCATTGATAGCAACGACCCACACGTGGAAAAAATCAAAGCAGCATTCGCAGCTAACGATATTGACGCCATGACTAAGCCTACGGGTGGTGGTAGCGACGCTAACATCTTTAACAGTAAAGGCTTGAAGACCGTTAACCTGTCGACGGGTATGGCAAAAGTACATACGACTGAAGAGTTCATCAAGATTGATGACATGGTAGAAATTACAGAGTTCCTGTATACCTACCTAACTCGCTAAGCATATTACGGCGGGTATGTTTATACCTTACTCGCCGTATTTTCTATAATCCCATCAGGGAATACCCCACTTTATCCGTAACACTTCATCGCTTCTAATTTTAATCTAGCGAGGCGAATCTCACTCGGCTCCCCCCCCAAAATATGCCAATCCGTCCTCAATAGCACCAAAAATGCGCTTTTCTCCCACCACAATAACAATCGCACAAGCAACCTGTTTACTTTCAATTACTTAACGAAATAATCACACAATTCACAGTGTCGCACGCTTTTTGTGCAGAAATTAATAACACATGTAAAACGTGATCTTTATTCAAGTGAAGCATAAGCACATGACTTATTTCACTAAGTGAATTTTGTCCCTTTTTTTACCCATATTCTAATTTCAATATATTCCTTTGACGAAACCAATCGCATTTTCCATACCTGATTGCTCCCTTTAACACTGTTATCAGTAAAATCATTTATGACTTTTAAGAATGCATTTTGTGTTCAACAACTTTAAGCAGGAAGCTAGTGACTATGGAATATTTAGAACGAATTAAGCGATTAGCTAAAATACAAGGGATCAGCCAGAAGCAACTCGGTGAGTCTCTTGAATTACAACAAGGCACAATGAGCCGTAAATTATCCGGTAAATACGGTATCGAAGTTCGTGAACTTGAAAAAATTGCTGAGGCACTAAGTACATCTATTAGCTATCTACTTACTGGGCAAGTAGATACTAGCACTCAAGCAACGACAACAATCAATAATGAATCGGTATCAGGCACTACGAGCACCTATATCCCGATTATCCACCGTAAAGATTTCTTGTCTTACAACAGCGGTGCAACTGTTGACGTGGTGAGTAAGCGAGCGATCCCTCACCATTTAGATCGTGATGAATGCCTAGGCCTATTAATCGACAATGAGAATATCGCCCAATGTGCACCGGTTGGTAGCTATGCGTTAGCAACACGCGAAGCGACATACCGACCTAAGCAACCTGTGTTTGCTTCTGTTAGAGGCAGTGAACCCGACTTCTATCACATGACTCAACTGGCTGACGGTGTGGTTTTCTCAACCTCACAACCTGATTTTCCTAACCTATTTGTAAATAACGGTGAATTCCAAATCCACGGCTATATCATTCAATCGGATTGGTCATTCGACCGCTAATCCATCAGAATAAGTCATTCTGAGTAACACAAAAAACTAGCCTCCATGGCGGTGTGACAACGCGCCGCCATACAGTACAATAATCGGCAATCAAACAATGGAAGTCTGCTATGCCTACGATTATTGTCGCCTCAACCAACCCCGCTAAAATCTCTGCGGTTGAAGACGCATTTAACATGGTCTTTCCCGACCAATCCTTCTCTGTTGAAGGTATCAGTGTTGCGAGCGGTGTCCGAGAGCAACCCATGTGTGCCGATGAAACATTACAAGGCGCACGAAACCGTGTTTATAACGCTCGCCAAGTGGTCAATAATTCCGATTTTTACGTGGGACTTGAAGCGGGTATCGACGGCCATTTCACGTTTGCTTGGATGGTGATTGAAAGCGGTGACCAGCGTGGTGAGGCCCGTTCAGCCTCTTTACCTCTCCCCCCTCTCGCGCTAGAAAAATTGCATCAAGGCACTGAATTAGGTGATGTGATGGACGAGATGTTCAACCAAACAAATATCAAGCAAAAAGGCGGAGCCATTGCGATGCTAACTAACCACCGACTAAGCCGCAGCTCTGTGTATCAACAAGCGCTTATCTTGGCCTTGATCCCTTTTATCAACCCTGCTTTGTTTCATTCTGAGAACGCCTAATACTACCAGCAGCTATTGCTCATAATAAAAAACGCCCCAGACAGTGCAATCACTCTCTGGGGCGTTTTTATATCGATATCAAAGCTAATGGCTCTAACTCGTCAGCTTTGCGATATTGTTATGCTTTGACTCGTTGTTGCTCTAGCAAGCTAGCCAACCAAACTTTGGTGTCATCATCATGATGCTTCAGCTCATTAGAGCCTCGTGTAATTGTGGCAACCCCCACACCAAGTAGCTCACTGATTTTCCGCTGACTGCGTTCACCGTTTAGCAATTCATGTAGAATATTAACGCGGGAAAGTAGTACCGAACGCTCATCAGGCGTTAATAGCAACCTTAGTAAGGTATCATCTTTTTCTTCTGCTGCTGCCTGACGTAAAATATCAACAACTTGCTGCCACTCAGAAAATTCCGGCGTTTCTTGGATATTCGACATGTCATCCTCATCATGATGTACTCGTTCTCGAGTACTGATTCTATCTGTTTCCGAGTGCGTAACCTAGTACCGATTGAATAATTTCTAATACTTGGTTTTGATCTCATTCTGTTTTAATAACGGGGTATCAACCTCAGTCAAATCACCATAGTACACTTCAAACATCAAGACGTTTTGAACATAACCTCGGGTTTCGTTAAATGGGATAGCCTCAATAAACGCGTAAACATCCAATTTCTCATCGGTTCCTTTGCGCCAACGCGTCACCCGAGATGGCCCGGCATTGTAGGCGGCAAACGCAAAGATACGGTTATTATCATAACGATCTAGCATCATTTTCAAATAGCCGCTGCCTAAGCGAATGTTCACACCAGGATCAAATAAACTGCTTTGGCCGGCATAGTTACGCCCTAACTTCTTCGCCGTTTCTTTTGCGGTCGCAGGCATCAATTGCATTAAGCCTCTCGCTCCAACAGGTGAAACTGCTTCGACATTTAACGCACTTTCTTGGCGAGCCAACGCCATCATCGTGGTCACAGAAAGATCGCGTTTTTTACTAAAGAAATCAAACCACCATTTGTGCGCAATAGGAAAACGCAGTTCAAGGTGATCCCAAAGTTTGCCAGATATCGTTGCCTGTACCGCTAAATGATGCCATTTATTCGCCACAGCATAAGCAGCAAGCACGGCAATTTGATCACCACTTTTTCCTCGAAGTAAGTAATGCCACTCTCGATTGGCATCCAGTAGCTTATCTAAAACGATCAGCTCTTCAATGCGGGAAAGTGCCGTGTCATATTCTTTGGTCTTAGCCCCGTCAAGAGTGATTGTTTTCGTCGGGTATTCAATTTCTTCCTCTAAGATGGTTGCAGCGGCGACGCTATAGAAATCCCGCTGTCCCAACAGGCTACGGTAGCCTTTTTCAGCTAGCTCATCATCACCGGCGTATTCGGCTAACCTTGCTTGCCAAAATTGCCAGCGAGTCGTTTGTCTTGCACTCTCTGGTAAACGTTGAACCCACTTACTCACTTCACTCCAATCCGCCTCCCGGATCGAGACGCGGATCCGGCGTTCTAATAACCTTACGCTCTGACTTGCCGCTAAATGTTTATCCCGCCATTGAATTAAGCTTTTATCATCGGTTGAAAACAAACGCCCTGCGGCATAATCAGCAAATGCCTGACGCTTTGCTTTCTCAAAATGTTGACCATCCATTGTACGTTGATATTGCTTTACCGCTTCGCGTATATCTTCCCGCGCCAATTTCTTATAGGCAAGTTCCGTCAAACCTTGGTTAAACGGTGTGACCTTGCTGCGCTTGGCATAACTTGCCACCCCCTCGGGTTTGTCATACAGCGACAACACCGCTTTGCCTCTATTTTGCCCACTGCCATTAAGCTGCTTATTCAGGTACTTCAGCCGATTGCGGTCACCTTCTGAATACACCAATAGCATGCGATCTAAAATCAGGGCATTGGTTCTTTTGCCCGCCTTTTCCCATTGAGACAGTAGCGGATCACAGGCATCATTCGTGGATCTTCCTGTCAGCCATAATGACTGCGCGCCTTGCCAAGCGGCATCTTTATTGCCTAGCTGACTCTGTGCGTAATAATAGTGACAGCGGAGTACTTCGCTACGAGGCGGGGTTGGCTGCACATCAACAAAGTTCTGCCAGCGCTTGGTCTCTGCAAGGTGGGTTAAGTAACGGTTGTTGATCGTTGTGCTAAATGGCAGCTCTTTATATTCGTCAACGAACGCGTTGACTTCTGAAGGGGATTTCGTCGAAAGATCGCGCGAGAAACGCCGGTAATCAAGGTAAGGGGCTAATGGGTAATCATCCAGTTTACTGCGCAGTTGCTGATACGCTTTAAGCTCGTCATCTTCCAATGACACTTGTGCTTGCTCATACCATTCCCGCTGTTGTTCAATCGAGCTGGCATGTACTGGCGTTATTAGCCACCCTCCGATAGCAAACAACAGGCCTGATAGTAAATTACGGTTAAAAGTGACAATCACAACACCATCCTATTATTATCTGCATCCATGTCGAATCAGGCTTTATATGTCTATAAACCTCTGAAGTATGTCAGTTATTGCATACAAATTTTTCACTAACAAGCATAGAGCAGCAAGATTGGAAACAGGTCAAACCATCACGCTGATCATCACATATTGCGACTAACCTCCATTGCGGAGTGACCAACGCCTAGATCCTGACGAGTATTTATTCAGCTTATGCACTAATTATGAACATTGCTGTTAAACTTATGTCCAGAACAGGTAAAATACCCCTTTCCATTAAGTTTAGAGATCGCAATCGGATATGGCTGAATACGTCTATACCATGTCGCGCGTGGGCAAAATCGTCCCACCCAAGCGTCAAATCCTAAAAGATATTTCATTAAGCTTCTTCCCTGGTGCCAAAATCGGTGTACTAGGTTTGAACGGTTCTGGTAAATCAACCTTGCTGCGCATCATGGCTGGTATCGACACCGATATTGAAGGTGAAGCTCGCCCGCAAACAGGCTTGAAGGTCGGTTACTTGCCTCAGGAACCAGTACTGGATGAAGAAAAAACAGTACGCGAAATCGTAGAAGAATCCGTTGCGGATGTTAAAGATGCGCTAACTCGCCTAGATGCAGTATACGCAGCCTACGCAGAACCAGACGCTGATTTTGACGTCCTAGCAAAAGAGCAGGGTGAACTTGAAGCGCTGATCGAAACGAAAGACGGCCACAATCTGGAAATGCAGCTAGAACGTGCTGCTGACGCGCTGCGCCTACCAGAGTGGGACGATAAGATTAAGCATCTGTCTGGTGGTGAGCGCCGCCGTGTTGCTATCTGTCGTCTACTGCTAGATAAGCCTGATATGCTGTTACTTGATGAGCCAACGAACCACCTTGATGCAGAATCAGTGGCATGGCTTGAGCATTTCCTTGTCGATTACAGCGGCACTGTTGTGGCGATTACCCACGACCGTTATTTCCTTGATAACGCTGCTGGCTGGATCTTAGAGCTTGACCGTGGTGAAGGTATTCCATGGGAAGGTAACTACACATCTTGGCTAGAGCAGAAAGATGCCCGTCTACAGCAGGAATCATCCCAAGAGCAGGCTCGCCAAAAAACCATCGCGAAAGAGCTAGAATGGGTACGTCAGAACCCGAAAGGCCGTCAAGCGAAATCAAAAGCACGTATGGCGCGTTTTGAAGAGCTAAACACCAGCGATCACCAAAAACGTAATGAAACTAACGAACTGTTCATCCCGCCAGGTGAGCGCTTGGGTGACAAAGTCATCGATGTGACGAACCTAACCAAGTCATATGGTGATCGCGTTCTTATTGATGATCTGTCATTTAGCATGCCGAAAGGTGCAATTGTTGGCATCATCGGTGCCAATGGTGCGGGTAAGTCAACCCTATTCAAGATGCTGAGCGGCGCAGAGCAGCCAGATTCTGGCACCATTGATATGGGTGCGACTGTAAGCCTTGCTTCTGTTGATCAGTTCCGTGACAGCATGAACGATGACAACACCGTGTATCAGGAAATTTCTGAAGGCGCGGAAATCATCCGTATCAACAACTACGAAGTAGCAGCACGTGCCTATGTATCGCGCTTCAACTTCCGTGGTAGTGATCAGCAAAAACGCATTGGCGATTTGTCTGGTGGTGAGCGTAACCGTGTTCACTTGGCGAAGCTTCTGAAAGCAGGCGGTAACGTACTGCTACTCGATGAGCCAACCAATGACCTTGACGTTGAAACGCTGCGAGCGCTTGAAGAAGCCCTACTTGAGTTCCCTGGCTGTGCCATGGTTATCTCGCACGACCGTTGGTTCCTTGACCGTATCGCGACCCACATTCTTGACTACCGTGATGAAGGTCAGGTTAACTTCTTCGAAGGTAACTACACCGAATACACAGACTGGTTGAAGAAAACACTGGGCGCACAAGCGGCTGAGCCACACCGTATCAAATACAAGCGTATTACTAAGTAATCTCTCGGTTACTTGCATACTGATACTCAAAGGGCTGCCACTGGCAGCCCTTTTTCATTGCATCGATAATATCAACCATTTGTCACCGTACGAGTAACCTTTAGGTCGTCGTGACTACAGGGAAACCCGCTCAAACGCGGTTAACGCTTCTTGCAAATCTTCAACAGCTATGATTTCAATGCCATTAATTTTACGGCTTGCATTGGCTTTTGGCACAATCGCGCGGGTAAACCCTTGCTTAGCCGCTTCTCTAATCCGTTCAACGCCATTGGCTGCCGGACGAATATCAGCATTCAAACCAATTTCACCAAATACCAATACATCTTGTGGGATCGGGGCATTTTTAAAGCTAGAAAAAATAGATAGCAATACGGCCAAATCAGCCGAGGTTTCTTCAATCTTAATACCGCCAACACAGTTCACGAAGATATCCATGTCAGACAACATCACCCCACCATGACGCGCCAGTACGGCTATCGACATGGCCAATCGGTTTGAGTCGTAACCCACCGTTAGGCGACGTGGGTTTTCAGTCACTGAGTTATTACATAATGCTTGGATCTCGACAAGCAGCGGCCTTGTGCCTTCCCACAGCGTCGTACAGGCCGAACCTGCATGGTTCTTGTCTGATCGGCTAAGGAATAAGGCTGAAGGGTTTTTAACTTGCTTCATACCCGTTTCGGTCATCGCAAAGAAACACGACTCAGAGTCAGCACCAAAACGGTTTTTGGACGTCCGTAGTACCCTGAACTTTTCATCTGCAGTGGAAGACAATGCAAATAAGCCATCCACAATGTGGATCAGCTGCATTGGGCCTGCTACGTTCGAGTCTTTGTTTATGTGACCAACAATCATGAACGTTACCCCTTCTGTTTTTGCAAAACGGGTTAACGCGGCGGCTGATTCTTTCACTTGGCTTGGACTACCGGCTGCGGAATCATTGTGAGCAACTGTCATGGTTTGGATAGAGTCGATGATCACAAACTCGGTTTTTTGCGCTGAAATGTGGCTGATAACTTGTTCAACCGAGGTTTCGGCCACCACATTAATGTTATCGAGGTTTTGTATACCTAGGCGCTGGGCCCGCTGGGAGATCTGATTAATCGATTCTTCCCCCGAGACATACAAAGACGGCTTGGTCGCAGCCACGGCACCGATACTTTGAAGTAATAACGTCGACTTACCCGCCCCAGGATCGCCGCACAGTAACAGTACCGATCCAGGCACAATACCCCCACCGAACACGCGGTCGAGTTCAGAAATGCCAGAAGCAAAACGCGGTACGTCTTTGTTTTCAACTTCAGATAGCTTCTGAACTTTCGTTGCAGCACCAGCATAGCTGTTCGCGGCTGACGCCCCGGCGACACCAACAGCGGCACGGGTCTTAGGTACCGTAAATTCGGTTATGGTGTTCCACGCCGCACAGGCACTGCACTGCCCCTGCCAGCGAGGAAAATCTGCACCGCAGTCACTGCATACGTATGCCCGCTTAGTTTTAGCCATGTTTCACCTTGAATGTAAGCAAAATAGTTAAATTCCCAGCTGGGATATCATTTAGCGTAAAATTAATGATGCCTTAGGGTTACAGGCTCAAGTTTTTACTGCAAAATACAGATAATAAACTACGTACTCACAAATAAAAAATAACTATGTTGCTTGACGACCATAAAGGCTTAATTGAAAAGCTGATCCCGGTTTACGACAGTGCAGACTTTGATGACGTCTTTCAAATGTTTACTGAAGGTGAAAGCGGGCCCACGAAGCTTAAAATCAAAATGGAGCTTCATCGGATCATGACGCCTTGTCGACAGGTCGTCGATCTCCGAGGGCGAGTAAAAGGTGAGTGCCGCCCTTACGAACTCGACGGGCTGACTCATTGGCTTGATGATGTCGCCATCAACACTTACCACAAACGCATCAAAATCTTTGGGGGGAAATTCCGCCTTGGACTTTATGAAGCGTTAATGAATACTCGTAATAACTTTCGCGTCCTGCACCAGCAACAAAAGCAACACCCGCTAAAAGAAGCACAAGTTGAACAGCGTGATACCCAATTCGACGCCCCTATTATCCGCTTTGGTCATTACCTCACTCGCGACGAGAACCGATTACAGCTAGCCACTCAGGTAAATCTGGAGCTTCCCTTCAATCAGGTCGTCAATGGCATGACGTCGGACTTATCATATTCTGGTGCTAAATTTAAAGTGCCTGCCGCCTTTAAATATAATCTGGGGATGTCCGTTACTGCTCGCTTCCCTAAGATGGCGGATGTACTGGGTGAGCCACGCTTAAATCAAGGGGTACGTTACCGCATTCTCGGTATTGATGAAAACAAAGACAATGACAGCTTTAAGTGGCTTCGGTTAAAAATCATCAGTGAAAATGCTTTAATCAAATCCGCGATAGATCAAAGCTTAAAAGCCGTTAACTATAAACCCAAAAAGAACCATGAAGATAAAGTCATTCAGACCCGAACCAAAGGTTACGAGCATTGCTTTTTAAAACACAGTGCCTCTATGCCACTGTTTTTTTCGGGTTCAACACTGAAATACAGCTTATTAACGCAACACAATCGCCACCTTTGGGATGATTGGCATGATGAACGTAATCAACCGGTTATCAATCATTTACTGTCACAAGACAGAATGGCCAGCTTGGGGAAAGCGGGCATAAAGCAAGGCAGCACGTTGATCTATAGCTTTAGTCACGATCACGACAACAAGGCCTATTTTTACTCTGCAGCCCTGCCAGAAATGACCATTGAACAACGTAACCTATTTTGGCATATCGGCGCCCCCCGCAGCAGCTGGCGTGTCAGCAGGCTAACGATTCAGCCCATCGAACAAGATGACATTGAACGACTAAAAGATATTGCGCCGGAAATGATCGAACAAATGAGCTCGCTGACACATATTGGGCTATTGCAAGATCTGACCAACCCGCTGGCAAATCAAGATTACCGCTTAACTATTAAACCACAGCTCTCAGGCAAAGCCCTGCAGGCCTTCCGCCACCAGCGGAATCCAATCGCTTCAGCGAAAGCCATTTACTTCGATCCCAAACCTCAACGCAGTGAAGCGCGCTTTTTATTAGATACCGAGGTTGAGTGCCACCACCCACAGCATGCACCAGTGAAAGGGAAAACCCTCGATTTCTCCGCGCGAGGGCTTAACATTCGCCTTGAAACCCCTTTACCGGTATGCCGTGACGATGCTGTGTCGATTTCATTCCCACAGCTAGAGAAACTCGATAAAAAAACGGTATTAGGCCAAATTCCCTACAAGGTTATTCGCGTTAACCCAAGCAACGGAACAATCCAACTGACGATGGGGGACGGCCCCCAAGCACTGCACGGTGAACAATTTTTACGCAAACTGATTCAGCACAATGAAAATAAGCTGATAATGACGGAAGAAAAACTCCCTACGGGTGAGTTGCTCATGGCTATGCACCAAATGCTACTGAATCGCTTGAATAGTATTCCGTACTTCGGTGAAAAGGTTGATCATAAAATCAAAATAAAAGCGGTGGGCTGTAACTTCCCACTCCCCCCCATGGCACGGCTGTTTAATCAAATCGGAGGAGAGGGGCAACTGTCACTGGAACCCCTGTTTAAGAACCGCTTAAAACGCTTACTGGCTGAAACCATGCGACCTGTCGATATTCACCAGCCGCATACGCATGAACTTTATCTCTGGGTACAAAGAAAAGGCACTAACATTCGCCATATCGACAGTAAACTTATTGATGAATTCAGCTGCATTGATGACAGGATTAACTTCATCAAAAACGCGAAAAAGCTCGGTGAGTTCATGGCAATCCGGATCACAGCAGTGCCTGTATTAAGCCCTATCACCGCTTTGATCAGCAAAGATCTCGGTGAACTTGCCCGAATGACATTACATCGGGCAAGGGCACTAGAAGAAGAACTCAGCGCGCTTATCGGTTGCGGTGAACTTCACGATATTACCGATGAAGTACTGGTGAGGTTGGAAATAAAATAATCGCTAGGGCCTTGAGATTACCAGTTCAATTTTTGTGGCAACAATGAAGCCGAAAGCAGGCAAATCACCGCACCCAAGTCAGCATACCTGACGGCAACGGGTGCTTCTGCTTCCACTTTTGGTTTCGCGTGGTAGGCAATCCCTAGTCCTGCCGCTTTGATCATCGCTAAATCGTTGGCACCATCGCCTACGGCAATCGTATTGTGGTAGGCAATATCATACTGCTCAGCAAGCGCTTGTAATATGTCGGCCTTCGCATTGGCATCAACCACATCACCCAATACTTTACCCGTTAGCTTGCCATTTATAATTTCAAGGGTATTAGAGCGAGCATCAACCAAGTTGAGTTCTTGTTTCAAATAGTCCGAAAAGTAGGTGAATCCACCCGAAGCGATCGCCGCTTTCCAACCATAGTGATGTAACGTTGCCACTAACTCACGCAATTCAGGCATCATCGGCAAACTAGCCCGTACCGACTCAAGAATCGACTCATCAGCGCCTTCAAGTGTCGCGACACGCTGCCTTAAGCTCTCTTCAAAGTCGAGCTCTCCTTGCATCGCACGTTCAGTAACCTCTGCGACCTGTTCACCCACTCCCGCCAGTTTAGCTATTTCATCAATACATTCGATCTGAATCGCCGTTGAATCCATGTCCATAACGACTAAACCGGGTTCAGACAAATTTGGGATCTCACGAATATCAGCAATATCAAGCTGGTAATGCGTCACACATTGTTCAAGCTGGGATGAAAAAGGGTTCTTTACTAGCAAACAATCGTACTCACCAACCTTCCACGCGGCAGTCAGAAGTAATCGTTCGCCTAAGGCATGTTCAATGTGAGCGACCACATCAACGCTTATCGCTGCACCGTAAATAAGTGTCGCTGACTGGTTTCTCTCATGATTGGTGGCGTTGACAACCTCAGGGTAAGACTGAAGTAGTGAAGTATGTTTTCTGATTTTAAGCACTATATAGACATCCGTGTTAGAGTTATGCATTAAAACTACCCTATTGCAAAATCATAGGGCAAGCCTCAATATGCATTTTGAACCTAAAACTTAGCCTGAAATCATGAAATCATGAAATTAAAAAAAACACGCTTTCAACGACTGTGGCAATTTACGGTACTCGTAAGTTGTTTTGCCGCGATCATTGCCATGCTTGAGTACGGCTCAGATATCACCCAGCGTAACTACCGAAGTCTTAGCGAACAAACTCAACAGCTATCGCGCCTCTTGGTTCGTCAGGCCGCTAATACAGCAGCCAGCGATTTAGTCGATAAAAAACAAGATAGCCTGCAAGAGCTTGTTCAGCAGCTATCTTCAGAACCTTTGATCTTAGATGCGACCATTTACGATGTTGAAGGGGTAACATTTGCTAAAACAACTGATGCCATGCCGCTCGAGCAAGTAACGGGCATGTCGACCCCGCTGTCTGTGGCCAGCTATGGCCGTCAGCAACTGATCGAACCTATAAAATCAGAAGGGCAAGTGGTTGGCTTTCTTCGGATCACCCTTGAGCACAATAAAGTCGTCAGCAAAACGCACAGCGATATTGACTACATGACCAACGTGATACGCGGCTTGATCGTCAGTGCGCTTGGCATTGGTTTTTTACTGGCCTTAACGTTTGGTCGTCGTAAAGATATTTGGCATTTCCCGTTTTTACTGACCGCCAACTCGAAAGACTGATCTTGGGCGGATAGCCCATAAAAAAAGAGCTTGCCGAACGGCAAGCCCTTTCTAATTCTAAGCGTTCGCTTATGCTTCTTCAGCATCACCAAGCAGAACAGATTCTAATGCGATTTCCATCATTTCGTTGAACGTTAGCTGACGCTCTTCAGATGTCGTCGCTTCGCCGCGCAAGATATGGTCTGAAACAGTACAAATAGTCAGTGCTTTAGCACCAAACTCTGCTGCCAGGCCGTAGATACCCGCCGCTTCCATTTCAACACCAACAATGCCGTATTTCTTCATGGTTTTGAAGAATTCGAAATCAGGGCTGTAGAACAGATCCGCAGAGAAGATGTTACCCACTTTAACGTCAACGCCTTTTGCTTTCGCTGCATCAACGGCGTTTTGTACCATGCCGTAATCTGCCAGTGCTGCAAAATCGTGATCGTTAAAACGAATACGGTTTACTTTAGAGTCAGTAGATGCGCCCATACCGATCACAACATCACGTAGGTTTACATCATCACGTACCGCGCCACAGCTACCAACACGGATGATTTTCTTCACGCCGAAATCTTTAATTAGCTCAGTTGCATAGATTGAACATGAAGGAATACCCATACCGTGGCCCATTACAGAGATCTTACGACCTTTATAAGTACCGGTATAACCAAACATACTACGTACATTACACACTTCTTTTGCATCATCTAGGAAGGTTTCTGCAATGTATTTAGCACGTAATGGATCACCAGGCATCAGTACTACGTCTGCAAAGTCACCCATTTCAGCATTAATGTGAGGAGTCGCCATCGTTATTTCCCTTCTATCATTTGTTGGTTGTTTTGCAATACCAACTCAATGTAATCAAGTCTTGTAAATACTGCTTCGATCTAAAACAAATATAGACCGAAACACTATCAATAAAGTCGTTAAAGCAGTTAGCCATTGCCTACTTGCTTCTTGTTGTTATAGGAATGACTTTCCGTATTCCATATCAGACGTACCAAAGTACTCTGCCAAGCTCTGGCCAATATCCGCAAACGTGTCGCGACGGCCTAATGAACCCGCTTTTATTTTAGGGCCCGTGACTAACACAGGGATATGCTCACGAGTGTGATCAGTGCCTTCCCATGTTGGATCACAACCGTGGTCTGCAGCCATGATCAATACATCGTCTTCCTGCAGCAGTTCAAGGATCTCTGGTAAACGCTTATCAAAGTACTCAAGTGCCGCGGCATAGCCTGCCACATCACGACGGTGGCCATAAGCTGAATCAAAATCAACAAAGTTAGTGAACACAATGCTGTTATCACCTGCGGTTTTGATTTTCTCTAATGTCGCATCAAACAGTGCCGGGATCCCAGTTGCTTTTACTTTTTGAGTAATACCGCAGCCCGCGTAGATATCAGAGATTTTACCGATAGAGATCACTTCACCATTTTTTTCTTCAACAAGCTTCTGCAGCACTGTTATTGCTGGTGGCTCAACCGACAAGTCGCGACGGTTACCCGTTCGCTCAAATTGACCTTTACCCGCACCAATAAACGGACGCGCAATAACACGGCCAATGTTGTAGTCTTCCAACTCTTCGCGTGCAATTTGGCAAAGCTCAAGCAGGTTGTCGAGACCGAATGTTTCTTCATGGCAAGCGATCTGGAACACAGAATCGGCAGAGGTATAGAAGATTGGCATGCCCGTCTTCATGTGCTCTTCACCAAGATCATCCAGTACCTGAGTACCCGACGCATGACAGTTGCCTAGGAAACCTGAAAGGTTCGCACGCTTTAGAATGCGATCAGTCAATTCCTGAGGAAAGCTGTTGCTGTGATCGGTAAAGTAACCCCAATCAAATAACACTGGCACACCCGCCATTTCCCAGTGACCTGATGGTGTATCTTTACCTGAAGACAATTCAGCAGCGTGTGCGTATGCACCCGTAATTTCGGCGTTAGGATCAAGACCTTCAGGGAAATAGCCGGAAGACTCTTCACACGCTTTACCTAAACCTAATTTATTCAGGTTAGGTAAATGCAACAAGCCACTACGCTGACCGTTATCCGCTTCACCACGTGCACAAGCCTGTGCTATATGGCCTAGGGTATTTGAGCCTACATCACCGAATTTGACGGCATCTTCCGTAGCACCAATACCAAATGAATCAAGTACTAAGATAATAGAACGTTTCATTTTGACTCCATTAAACATCTTCAGGGCGAACACGACGGTAAACTTCAGGTGTCGGCTCAGGCTTTTCGTTAGACACAGTAATTGCAGCACGTACAGCGTTCGCAGCGTCTTCCCACTGTGATTCATTACGCGCATGGATCACTGCCAGTGGCTTGTCAGCATTGACCTCTTCGCCAAGGCGAATCATGTCGCTCAAACCTACGGCATAGTCGATAGTATCTGCTGCAACACGGCGGCCACCACCCATACCAACAACCGCCATACCTAACGCTCGGGTATCCATCGCAAAGGCATAGCCTGTGGTTTCAGCATAAACAGGCTTAACCAGTTCAGCTTGCTCTAGGTAGTTATCGTAGTTTTCCATGAAATCTGCAGGGCCACCAAGGCCAGCAACCATCTTACCGAAACTCTCGGCGGCTTTACCGTTGTCTAGTACTGCCTGAAGCTTCTCGCGTGCTTGCTCGATATCCGTCGCTAACCCACTGTTTACCAACATTTCGGCACACAATGCCATGGTCACTTCAAATAAGCGAGGGTTGCGGTATTCACCGGTTAGGAATTGCACGGCTTCACGTACTTCGAGTGCATTACCCGCAGTTGATGCCAATACCTGATTCATATCGGTAAGCAATGCGGTTGTTTTTGTGCCCGCACCGTTCGCGACTGCAACAATAGACTTAGCGAGCTCTTCAGATGCTTCGTAAGTTGGCATGAAAGCGCCAGAACCGACTTTTACATCCATAACTAACGAACCAAGGCCCGCTGCAAGTTTCTTCGATAAAATCGATGCAGTGATCAGAGAGATATTATCAACCGTTGCTGTCACATCACGGGTCGCATAGACACGCTTGTCAGCCGGTGCTAAATCGCCCGTTTGACCAATAATGGCAACACCTGCGTCTTTGGTAACTTGGCCGAACACTTCGTTGGTTGGCGTAATGTTGTAACCCGGAATTGATTCTAGCTTATCAAGCGTACCGCCCGTGTGACCGAGACCACGGCCTGAAATCATCGGCACATAACCGCCACATGCAGCCACCATTGGGCCAAGCATTAATGAGGTTACATCACCAACACCACCTGTAGAGTGCTTATCAACAATTGGGCCATCGAAGTTCATGTGGCTCCAGTCAATAACCATGCCTGAATCACGCATGGCGCATGTCAATGCAACACGCTCGTCCATGGTCATATCATTGAAGTAGATAGCCATAGCGAACGCTGCTATCTGACCTTCAGACACAGTGTCTTTGGCAATGCCTTGAATAAAGAAATTAATTTCTTCGGCGCTTAGTTCAATGTTGTCACGTTTTTTGCGGATGATTTCTTGTGGTAAATACATGGTATTCCCCAGTAAATTCTAGTGTAGAGTAATGACCGTTTACTTGATGGCGTTGCTCGATTTAAAACGATAATTCGGCAATAGATATGATTCTCGGGTACAGGGCAGCCGCCCCATATGCTGCATAAAGCAACCTAGGCAAGAACCAAACAGTAAAGAGTCACAGGTAATTAAAAATAAGGCGGCCAGTTGGCCACCTTATAGGAAAGAATTAGTAGCCGCCTTCAGCTGCTTTTTCGCCTTCACCCAATGTGTGAAGTAGGTTAGCAAGTAAGCTTGAAGCACCGAAGCGGTAGTGCATGTTGTCAGCCCATTCAGCGCCTAGAATACGGTTAGCCATGTCTAGGTATTGCTGTGCATCTTCAGCGGTACGTACGCCACCAGCAGGTTTAAAACCAACTGTTTTAGCAACGTCCATCTCTTTGATCACGTTAAGCATGATTTCTGCGAACTCAGGTGTCGCGTTTACTGGCACTTTACCCGTTGAAGTCTTGATGAAGTCTGCACCAGCTTTGATTGATAGCTCAGATGCTTTCTTGATTAGTGCTTCAGTTTTCAGCTCGCCTGTTTCGATAATCACTTTCAAAAGGATATCGCCACACGCTGCTTTACACTGCTTAACTAGCTCAAAACCAACTTCTTCGTTGCCAGCCATTAGTGCGCGGTACGGGAAAACCACGTCAACTTCATCTGCACCGTAAGCAACTGCTGCTTTAGTTTCTGCAACTGCGATTTCAATGTCGTCGTTACCGTGCGGGAAGTTAGTAACGGTTGCAATGCGAACTTCTGGTGTACCTTGCTCACGCAGTTGCTTCTTAGCAACAGGAACAAAACGTGGGTAGATACATACTGCTGCTGTGTTACCTACAGCTGTTTTTGCGTTCTTACATAACTCGATCACTTTTGCGTCAGTGTCGTCATCGTTAAGAGTTGTAAGATCCATTAGTTGAAGTGCACGAAGTGCAGCAGCTTTTAAATCGCTCATGACTATCTCCAGTCCAGTTATTTTCTACCAAGCTTTATAGAACTGTTCCATACGCTTGACGGCAGTCTTGTGCGCCACCGCCAAACGGCCCGCTACGCGAACAGTTATACCCGTGCCTGACACATGCCCGACAGGGTATTACGGACTTGATTCCTTGAAGACTCAGGTAAACAATGCGAGATCGTTAACCTGATTGATTTCCATTTCACCGCTTGGAAAGAGCAGATTGCTCTTCCCAGCCGTTATGCTCTTTCAGCCTGCCTAGCGATAGGTAACACCATGACGGTATTGGCTGAAACAGCGTTAATCAGTTTGTGATGGTGCGGGTCTATAATACCAAGCGAACATACCCACCACCATGAAAGTTACGTTTCCCAGTGTGGACAATGTGTTTACGTAACGAAAAACATCATCGGCCAATTTATGGGCTATAAATCGTTTGAGTCAGCTAAAAAAACGCTCTACGATCCATTGGTAAGCAATACCCCCACCATAAACCCCAACGATCCCCATAACGCCAGACAATACTGGTGGCGCAGGGATAGGTAACTTCAGCGCTGAAAATAACACGCCAACAATAAACCCAGCGAACAGTGCCAATATGACTTCATTCATAATCATTCTCTCAAACGGTTTTCGCACAAGAGAAAGTGTAGTCTGCCTTACGTCGCCTGTTGTTCTTAATGGTATAAACCACATGCTAACAAACCAGAATGGCAGAAATTGGAGCGCAATCGATTTTATGGCATAAATTAAAACAACAAGCGTTAACGTTTACCCTATATGTTGATACAGATAAGGGAGCTAACCGGGGGGAAGAAAGGTGATTTGCGTTATAAAGAATAAATGGAAGTTACAGACAAAAACGCCACAGCAAAGCTGTGGCGTTTTTCATCGACTTACGTCGGCTGATTACATTGCGTTAAGCGTAACGAATAGACCAGCAATTGTTGCAGACATTAGGTTAGAAAGCGTACCTGCGGCAACAGCCTTCATACCAAATTGAGCAATCTCGTGACGACGACTCGGTGCTAGGCCACCTAGACCACCCAGTAGGATAGCTACTGATGATAGGTTAGCGAAACCACATAGAGCGAACGAAATGATAGCTTCAGTCTTCGGTGAAAGTACAACTTCTGCACCTTCAGCTAGGTATGGTGCAAAGTTTAGGTAAGCAACGAATTCGTTAACTACCAGTTTCTGACCAATGAATGAACCAGCAATAGTTGCTTCAGACCAAGGCACACCGATTAGGAATGCAAGTGGTGAGAATACGTAACCAAGGATAAATTCTAGTGTTAGTTCAGGCATACCGAACCAGCCACCAATACCACCAAGGATACCATTAACTAGGGCAATCAAACCGATGAATGCTAGTAGCATTGCACCAACGTTTAGCGCAAGCTGCATACCAGATGAAGCACCTGCAGCCGCAGCATCGATAACGTTCGCTGGTTTGTCGTCAGCATCGTCAGCATCGCCAGCAAACTGTTCAACAGCTTCTTCAGTTTCAGGCTTGATGATCTTAGCAAATAGAAGACCACCCGGTGCTGCCATGAATGATGCGGCAATTAGGTACTCTAGAGGAACACCCATTGATGCGTAACCTGCAAGTACACCACCAGCAACAGACGCTAGACCACCACACATTACTGCAAACAGCTCAGACTGAGTCATTTTTGGTACGAACGGACGAATCACCAATGGTGCTTCCGTTTGACCAACGAAGATGTTAGCTGTTGCAGACATAGATTCCGCGCGAGACGTACCTAGTGCTTTCTGCAGACCACCACCAAGTACATTGATTACAACCTGCATAATGCCTAGGTAGTAAAGTACGCTGATTAGTGCAGAGAAGAAAACAATTACAGGTAGTACACGTAAGGCGAAGACGAAACCGCCACCACCAAACACTTCAAACATAGTGTCTGAAGTCAGACCACCAAATAGGAAGTTAATACCATCGTTACCGTAAGCGATAACGTTGGAAACAGCCGTTGACATACCGTATAGCACGTCACGACCAACTGGTACATAAAGAACAAATGCACCTAAACAGAATTGGATGGCAAATGCACCACCAACAGTACGTAGATTAATAGCTTTACGGTTATCAGATAGTAGTACCGCTAGACCTAGCAATACAACCATCCCAACCAGGCTCATAAACAGGCTCATGGTTTATGGCTTCCCTTTAGTTAAGTTTTTTGGCGTCTCGACAATTTGGCTCATTAAGAGTCCGGCGCATTATACCCATGCTGAGACGGATAAAGTAATGCAGGAATCACAGTTTTTAGAGAGACAGAGTAAAAGTTCAATCTCATTTGTGAGCTACCTCACAAAAAGGAAAACGTTTAACGCAACCGTTTCGCGCAATCGTTTTTATTGTGACTTAGGTTCACAACGAAATACTAAAAAGTTCAGCTGTGGTTAAGGTGATAACCCGCTCAATCTCTTGTTCACTTTCCACTCTAATCTCTGCAAGTTCACGCATAATATTAGCAAGTCGGTCTGGTCGATTAGGCTCCCCTTGAAACCCTGCTATCGGCATATCCGGCGCATCCGTTTCCAGCAAAAGTGTTGCCAAAGGCAATGTCGCTATTGTATTACGTGTTTTATTGGCTCTGCGATATGTAATCGTTCCACCAACGCCAATTTTGATACCTAGATCAATAAGCTGCCTTGCTTGCGGGTAACTACCACTAAAAGCGTGGTATACCCCACCTGCAATCGGTGGATTTTGCCTCAAAACACGCATTAACTCAGGGAAGGCTTTTCTACAATGAAGAATAATGGGTAAGTTATGTTCATTAGCCAGCACCAACTGTTGAGTTAGTAACGAAATCTGTTGATTTCGATTTGCATCCGTAATGGCAAAGTCTAGACCACATTCGCCAACAGCTACGCACCGAGAGGCATTTTTTTCTCTCAATTCTGATTCAACAGCAAGCTCCGAGGCCAACCGAGCAATGGCGTTCTCTGTATGCTCTGCGCTAAAAAAAGGGTGCAACCCCAGAGCATAATAAACATTGTCGAACACAGCACTCAACTGGCGGATCGCCTGCCAATTACGCTCACCGACAGCAGGAACCACAACAATGCCGACTCCAGCCTCTTGCGCCAAGGTTAAATACGCCTTTGGGTCATCGCAGAAAGGTGGAAAATCAAAATGGCAATGACTGTCAATCAGCATCTATTTTGTTACATGTTGAATGCGCTAACGACTTAGCACGGTTCTTCGGGTGGCGGGCATCATCATTATCATAGCGAACAGGTGCACAGCAACGACGGTTCTCTGGCACAAACCCCATTCGTTCACACCAGCGGTCATATGCCGCAACCCACTTTTTTACCGTTACCAACATACCTACTCCTGCATCGATTTAGCTACCATGACGATCATACTGCGTCCTGTCACTAGAATGGTATCATGTGGATAAACAGGCGCATCATTAGAATGATAAATATCATAAGGTGATCGTTTTGCTGTATTCACCAACAAGTGCCATTCACTACATTGTCTGCTGGGCAAGGTGAACTCAAGTGGATCCCAATAAGCATTACATATCACATACAATTCATCCTGAGTGATAGGGTGATTAACGGTCAGTGCTAACGAATGTGATTCATCAGACCAATCAGGTTGCTCGGGGATCAGTCCATGCCAACGAATACTGACCTCTTCGACCACGGAGCTCAGTGAAATATGCATATTCCAATCAATGGTGGGCTCCGAGCGGCGAAGTTGGCTTAATTGCGTCACAAAACGCAACATGTCTGGGTGCTTATCAAGTAAGCTCCAATCAAACCAGCTGATCTCATTGTCTTGGCAATAAGCATTATTGTTACCTTGCTGGGTACGTCGAACTTCATCCCCCATGTTCAACATGGGTGTGCCGAGTGACAAAAACAGTGTTGTCAGCATATTTTTACACTGCCGGTTTCGAAGCTCTTCTATTTCCTTGGTGACTGTCGGCCCCTCTACCCCATAATTGCTGGATATATTATGGTTATCGCCGTCATTATTGCCTTCGCCATTTGCAAGATTATGTTTTTCGCTATAACTCACCAGATCATTTAATGTAAAGCCATCATGAGCGGTAACAAAATTAACCGAGCGGTGCGGGGAGTGATGACGGCCACAATAAATATCAGGCGAACCAAGGATCCGCGATGCAAAGCGGCTGACTGTACCACTATCCCCTCGCCAAAAAGCACGGATATCATCACGATACTTTCCATTCCATTCATTCCAGCGATCGCCAATGAATGAACCGACCTGATACAACCCTGCCGCATCCCACGCCTCAGCAATGATCTTTGTACTACATAAGATAGGATCGGTGTCGATGGTCCACAGCAACGGGGGCTCTTTCATTGGCTGCCCAGCGCTATCTCGGGCTAATACCGAAGCCAGATCAAACCGAAAACCATCAACATGCATTTCTGTCACCCAAAAATGCAATGCATCCATAATCATACGGCGCAACACGCTATGGTTAGCATTACAGGTATTGCCACAGCCGCTGTAATTCGCATAGTGCCCGTTTTCTTTATCTGTAATGTAGTAAGCGCCATTCTGCAGCCCTTTAAAACAGAATGTTGGCCCTTGCTCATCACCTTCCGCCGTATGGTTGAACACCACATCTAAAATGACTTCAATGTCCGCACGATGAAGCTCTCTCACCAAGGTTTTAAATTCATTGATTGCAGCTAGTGGATCTTTTTCAACACTGTAGCCGGCATGAACGGCAAAAAAGTTGATTGGGCTGTATCCCCAATAGTTTTGCCGCCCTTCAGGTGCATCACTGACATCAAATTGCTGCACGGGCATCAATTCAACCGCAGTGATCCCCATCGACTTAAGGTAAGGGATTTTTTCGATGATCCCTGCAAAGGTGCCTTTTTTACTACTCTCGACACCCGATGTTGGATGCTTGGTAAATCCCCCAACGTGCATTTCATAAATCACCGTATCATTGAGCGAGTGACGAGGTGCCAGCACATCTTGCCAATCAAAATCTGAGTGATCGACCACCATGCTTTTCATGCTGGCATCCATGTTACGCCCTTTGCCTATTGCTCTGTCTCGGCTGTAATTGCGTCCAAAACAGATTGCTTGACTATAAGGGTCAATTAACACTTTATCTTTATCGAATCGTAGCCCTTTTTCCGGTATCCATGGTCCATCGACTTGAAAGCCATACACTTGCCCATGACCAATATTCGCCACAAAAATAAACCAATAATGGCCACGTTTATGGATCGATGGGTTCAATTCAAAGGAATGCTGTGGGCTGGCTGCATCAGCACCAGTAAAGAGGTGAAGGGTGACGCGTGTGGCATCTTTTGAGTACAGGCTAAAGTTTACCCCAGCCCCCTTAACGGATGCACCTAACGGAAAGGATTCTCCCGGCCATGTATAAACCTCGTTACCATATGCTAACTCCATCATCCTATCCACTCCTGCTCTTCCTTGCCTAAACCCTATACAACGGTGAATATTGCAATCACCACGCGCAATATCGATATGCATCAAACAGAATAATAGACTTAAAATGAAAGGAGTTACTGGCACCTCACAAAAGAATAAAAAAAGCCGCCACAAATGTGACGGCTTTATCAATGCTCAGGTTCAATGCTCAGAATTTCACTGAAAGTGATTAGTGCTCGCGAGTGGCACGGAAATCAACTTCAGGGAAACGTTCTTTGGCAAGGTTCAGGTTAACCATAGTAGGCGCGATGTAACTTAGGTTATCACCACCATCTAGTGCAAGGTTAGACTGGCTCTTGCGCTTAAACTCTTCCAGCTTCTTCGCATCATCGCACTCAACCCAACGCGCGGTTGCAACGTTAACACCTTCGTAAATAGCTTCAACGTTATATTCCGCTTTCAAGCGAGCAACAACCACGTCAAACTGAAGCACACCCACCGCACCAACGATAAGATCATTGTTTTGTAATGGGCGGAAGACCTGAACAGCACCCTCTTCAGATAGCTGTACTAGACCTTTAAGCAGCTGTTTTTGCTTCAGTGGATCTTTCAGGCGAATACGACGGAATAGCTCTGGCGCAAAGTTAGGGATCCCCGCAAACTTCAGGCTCTCACCTTGGGTAAACGTGTCACCAATCTGAATTTTACCGTGGTTGTGCAAGCCAATGATGTCACCAGCAAATGCTTGCTCTGCACGTGTACGGTCGCCCGCCATGAAGGTTACCGCGTCCGAAATACTGACATTTTTACCAGTACGCACGTGGTTCATTTTCATGCCTTGGGTATAAGTACCCGATACGATACGCATGAATGCGATACGGTCACGGTGCTTAGGATCCATATTTGCTTGGATCTTAAAGACGAAACCAGAGAATTTTTCTTCAGCAGCTTCTACATCACGCTCGTTTGCTTTACGTGTTTGCGGCGCTGGCGCCCATTTTGTTAGGCCATCTAGCATGTGATCAACACCAAAGTTACCCAGTGCAGTACCGAAGTATACAGGCGTTAGCTCACCAGCTAGGAAAAGATCGTGATCAAACTCAGGACAAGCACCAATCACAAGCTCTAGCTCATCACGTACGCTTGCCGCTAGATCTTCACCAACAGCAACATCAAGCTCAGGGTTATCAAGGCCTTTGATAATACGTACTTCTTGAATCTCATGGCCATGGCCAGATTCATACAAGATCGTTTCATCACGATGAATGTGGTAAACACCTTTAAACTCTTTACCACAACCAATTGGCCATGAAATTGGTGCACAAGCCATGCCTAGCTCGCTTTCAACTTCATCTAACACTTCCATTGGATCACGCACATCGCGGTCTAATTTGTTCATGAAAGTGACAATTGGCGTATCACGCAGACGGGTAACTTCCATCAACTTACGGGTACGATCTTCGACACCTTTTGCCGCATCGATAACCATCAAGCATGAATCAACCGCCGTTAGTGTACGGTAGGTATCTTCCGAAAAGTCTTCGTGCCCTGGAGTATCAAGCAGGTTTACCAAACAATCATTGTAAGGGAACTGCATTACCGAGGTTGTTACCGAAATACCACGCTCTTTTTCCATTTCCATCCAGTCAGACTTAGCATGCTGGTTTGAGCCTCGGCCTTTAACCGTACCGGCTTTTTGGATTGCGTTTCCGAATAACAAAACTTTTTCAGTAATGGTTGTTTTACCCGCATCCGGGTGAGAAATGATAGCAAACGTACGACGTTTGTTCACTTCAGATAGAAAAGACATAGCGTTGATAATCCTGTGAGAGATTTCATTGATTGAACCCGCGACAGCCATGCGCATAACACAGCGGCAGGTTCCAATTTATTTTTCAGGGTACTGAGCCCAAAGATGGCGGAATTATACGCAAACGCCAGCCAAAGAGACAGTGCTAACACCCTAGGCAGCGGCGTAAAATAGCTTAAACCGCCTGCCTACATCATCATGTAAGTCATGATCAGGGCATCTTCGCGGCCATTTGGCGCAGGGTAATAGCCTTCACGGCGGTTTATTTCATTGAAACCTAAAGCTTCATACAATTGGTAAGCACGCTGATTGCTGGCTCTCACTTCTAGCCACACGTCTTGTGCGTTTTTCAGCTCAAGCTGCGAAAGAAATCCTTCCAGTAATAACTTTCCGTATCCTTTGCCTTGAAAAGCCGGATCAATGGCGATGTTAAGCAATGTCGCTTCGCCAGCCACCAGCTGAGCAAAACAATACCCGACTAATTGGCCATCGACCTCAAACCCATAATTGGCCGCAATTTTATTGGGCGCTTTGCGGATCATCGATTCTGCCCAAGGGTACAGGTGAGCAGCCTGCTCAATACGCCAAACATCATCCAAATGATGTGGCTCGAGTAAAACAATATTATGCGTCATAAGAACAAATCTGCTGCCATAAGGCTTTTTTACTTGCGGGATGGGTATGCATCTGTTTTAACGATACGGAAGTCAATAACTGACAACCCGCAGGGTGTGGCGATTCACAGCCTGCCACCCAACACCAGGTTAAATGGTGTTCTCGAACTTGCTCAATCGCTGAAGGCGGTAAACATAATGCTTGTTCTGCTGTCAGCTTCATGCTGCTAAGAATTTTACCAAATAACCATTTATCATGGTCATCTAGCTCATCGTCACAGACAAAAAGCAGTTTACACGCCTCAGGTAAGTCAATGCTTGGTATTTCCATGTCCGGATAAAAAGCAGGCTTACGGATCTGCCAGTAAGTCAGCCCCATCTCCTGCATAAGCTGTAAGTTACGCTGTTTCATCCAGTCATATCCTATTGGGTATCGCTTCTTGAGAGGCGATACTACCAGATCTATTATTAAACGGAATTGCCCACCAATAAAAAAACACCACCGAATGGTGGTATTTTTTTCCAGTGCCTATCTGCGACGTTTAAACACCAGCAAACTCTTCACAATAAGCAATTGTTCCGGTTCGATCACCTAATGTATTCGGGATCAGCTCAAGCACCATGAATGCTTCATCGGGTACTGGATAGGTCGACGCTAAACCATGCTCGGAAGCCTTAACAAAGCCCACCTTCGGATAATATTCACTGTGGCCCAACACCACAACGACCGGGTAGCCAAAGTCGGCTAGCATCAGCTTTGCTTCTTCCATTAACGCTTGGCCAATGCCTTGACGCTGGTACTCAGCTTTTATTGCGAGCGGGGCCAGCCCTTGCCAATTATCATCAATCCCATCACGGGTTACGGGGCTAAAAAACAAATGACCAAGGATTTCCCCCTCATCACTGCAAGCCACCAACGATAAGGTCCGTTTGCCGTTTTCTCGAAGTTTCATTACGAGCCGGGCTTCTGCGTCGGTCTCGAAAACAGATTTCAGTAGTGCATCAATCGGCAATATATCCGCCGGCGCTTCGGTTCTAATGAGCATTCATAACCTCTTTTTGCTCAGCTGACGCTTGCATTCCTTTGTGAATGAAGTCTGCCGACTGCTGCAATACAAATTTGACAGGGGATGGCAGTGAATCCAAATCGATACTGTCCATCAGGTTTTTCACTTCCAAGCCAAGCTCGGTATCACCTTCAATACGAAGACGACGTTGGAAGAACAGTGTATCAGGATCTTCTTTGCGCGCTGCAATTAATACCAGATCATTGCATTCACCACTGAAACTCACATCTTCTTGTTCAATATGTTCAGAGACAACCAGCTTCTCATCTTGATAGCTAATAAACCACTTCAGATTCAAATCTCGCACTTCAACCTTTAACCAGCGATCTTCTAAAAACTCAAAGTCACCATCTTCAAGGGCTTCTTTGAATACCATTGCCAACCCTTCCAGCATGATTTTCTTTTGTACTGGAAATGGGGTCAGCTTTGCAGGTACTCGTAAAATTGACGGAGCATGCTGTACCATGTGTTTTCTAAGTTGAGCTATCACTGTGTTTTTTCCTGTATGGGTCGCATATATGAATACCAAACTGAGCAATATTCTGGCCTATCAGCGAGAATTAAAAGGTTCAGGTACAAGGCACTTGATTACTGGTGTATTCACATCCATCAAAATCAAGTAACACTGTAGCTGTACCTTTTAAACTCGCCCTTCGGGAGTATCTCTGCCGCTCGATATCTACCCCAAATTACTTTGATATAGAAAAGCTATATCTTCATCAATTTGGGTTGCTCTCAAACGGCAGAGGTGACTCTGATATGACAGACTATTACTCAGTTTGGTATTTGTAATTGTAATTGTATTGCAAGAGTAGGCAGCTGTTTTATGCCGTGAGTCAAAAAAAATGCGTCTGTCTATGCAAAGTTTGGAAATGCGATTAAAACACGGGTTATAGTAACCAACAACATACACTTGCCGCCTAATTTTCAATTAAGCAGCAAAATACGGATATACGTTACCGCCCATGCCAACAGAGCAACTCAATTATTGGTTCCCCTTACTGACGGACAACAGCCCGTTTCTTTTTGCGGTGCTGGATCCTAACCATGACTATTTGGTGGTGAATAACCGCTATTGCGAAGTCAGCGGGTTAGAGCGTAATGAGCTGGTTGGCCGTAATGATGTTGATGTACTAGGCCAAGCTTTCTACCAATCCATGCGCCCTTATTATCAACGCGCCTTCAATGGAGAGACCGTTGAAAGTGAAGTGGTGCTCAATGACAACCGCCATGACAGTAGCATGCATTTCAGCCTTGCTCCCATTCGCAATTCTGTTGGTGATATCAGCCACATCGTGCTGCACTGTGCCGATACCTCTGAACGGCAAGTACTGGTTAATTCATTGCATGAAATGGAAAACCAATTACAACAATTAAATTTAATGATCACCGACGGCAGTTGCATCGTTGAAGGAAATACTATCATTAATGCCAACCCCAAAGCCGCGGAGTTACTGGGATTTAGCTCAGCAAGCGATCTAAAAGGCGAAGAACTGGGCCGGTTACTCATTGATAGTCAGAACAAACGCCAACTTGGTAGCCAAATTAATAAACTGAGCCAAGGTGAAACGCGAAGCTGCCACACCAATACGGAAAATAATACGGGTCGAGCACTCTTACTTACCGCATCAGACATTACCCAACTAAATTCTCCAGCGAAGTTATTCTTACTGCAAGCACAGAAAGATTCACCGCAACTAAAAATGGAGCAAGAAAAGGTAGATCAACTGGTTCAAACCGATGCACTCACCGGCCTTTATAATCGGCACGGCTTCAGCCGCCACCTAGAGCAACTCATTACTGAGAAGACCTCACTCGTGATGCTTTACTTGGACATTGATAACTTCAAGAACATTAACGATTCACTCGGCCATCATATTGGGGACCGTGTGCTGCAAGAGATCTCTCAACGGCTCAAGCAGCAACTACCTGAGAACGCCATACTCGGCCACCTCAGTGGGGATGAATTTGGCGTACTGCTACCCAACCCCGAACATGCCCGTACCGGCGATCTCACAGCCCAGCAAATTATTTCCCTGATCAACCAACCTTTCGACCTGCACCACTTTAGCAAACACCTTGCCTGCTCCATTGGCATGGTTAGCTACCCTGGCGATGGCAACGATGCACGCATTTTGCTGCAAAATGCCGACACCGCCATGTATGAAGCGAAAAATCGGGGTCGAAACCGGTTAGTTAAGTTCAGTGAGGAAATGAACAAAGAAGCAAGAATGCAGCTTTGGCTTGAAATTGAACTACAAAAAGCACTGCAAAATAATGGGCTGGAAGTCTGGTACCAACCCAAAGTCAATGCACGAGATTTTGCTATCGATGGTGCAGAAGCACTGGTGCGCTGGAATCACCCTGTCGAAGGTTACATCAGCCCTGCACAATTTATCCCGGTCGCAGAGCGCTCAGGACTTATAGAACAGTTAGGCCAAGTGGTAATGCGAGAGGTTTTCACCACGGTCAAAGCTTGGAAGGATCATGGATTATTAAACGGCAAAGTTGCCATTAATTTATCGCCGCAACAATTTGGCAATCCCAACCTTATCGCCTTTGTCGATAAATTACGTAAAGCCACAGGCGTTAACCCGAACGATATTACCTTTGAACTGACTGAAAGCGCCGTAATGAGCGATGGTGAGCATACCATTCAAATGCTTAACGCGATTAAAAAACAGGGGTTCTCCCTTTCCATCGATGACTTTGGCACTGGCTATTCCTCATTATCTTATCTCGCCCGCTTTCCATTAGATGAGCTAAAAATTGACCGCGCCTTTATCAAAGACATTGAAAGTGTGCCCAAACAAGTCACCTTAATTGAAAATATTATCAATTTAGGTAAATCGCTCAACATGAGTGTGGTTGCTGAAGGCGTCGAAACTCGCCAGCAAGCAACTTTACTTTCAAATCTGAACTGCAATTCAATTCAGGGGTTTCACTTCTATAAACCCGCGCCAAAAAATGAAATTGAGGCCATTTTGCACAAGCACGCACGCCACTAAGTTGGCATATAATCCTTTGTGGTAAAAATGCAAAATAAGTTGTCCTAAATCAACAAAACCTGCCTGATATCAAAACACGGGGGCACCTCGCCCCCTACTATTTGTTCCATTACTTTACTTCCACACTGGTAGATAAAAACAATATGGAGCTACTTTGCCCCGCTGGTAACCTGCCCGCGCTGAAAACTGCCATTGATAACGGTGCTGATGCGGTATATATCGGTTTTAAAGATGATACTAACGCGCGCCATTTTGCAGGACTCAATTTTACAGGTCGCAAACTCGAAAAAGCAGTGCAATACGTACGTGATCACGACAGAAAACTGCACGTTGCATTAAATACCTTTGCCCACCCTGACGGCTTTGAACGCTGGCGTAATGCCGTTGATAATGCGGCCGCCATGGGGATTGATGCGCTAATTGTGGCTGATATTGCCGTGCTTGAGTATGCGGCAACGAAGTACCCAGAACTCGAACTACACTTATCCGTTCAAGCCTCTGCCACCAATACGGCAGCCATTGATTTCTATAAACAGAACTTCAATGTAAAGCGGGTGGTGCTACCGCGCGTACTGTCAATTCACCAAGTGAAACAGCTAGCACGTAATACCGATGTCGATCTTGAAGTATTTGCCTTTGGTAGTTTATGTATTATGGCAGAAGGTCGCTGCTACCTTTCGTCGTACATGACAGGGGAATCCCCGAATACGGTCGGTGCTTGCTCGCCAGCTAAATATGTTCGCTGGCAAGAGACCGCAACAGGGTTGGAGTCTCGCCTGAATGAAGTGTTGATCGACCGCTATGCCAACGGCGAAAATGCGGGGTACCCGACCTTATGCAAAGGCCGTTTTGACATCAATATTGATGGCGAAAATCGTCGCTACCATGCACTCGAAGAGCCAACCAGCTTGAATACCCTTGAAATTTTACCTGAGCTTTTTAAAGCTAATATCTCATCGGTAAAAATCGAGGGGCGCCAGCGTAGCCCTGCCTATGTTGAACAGGTAACACGCACATGGCGAGCTGCGATTGATCGCTATAAAGCCGATCCTGAAAACTACAGCGTTGAACCCGCGTGGAACCGTTGCTTAGGCAATGTATCAGAAGGTAAGCAAACGACACTCGGTGCTTACCACCGAAAATGGCAATAAAGGAGCCAACATGAAATATTCCCTTGGCCCTCTCTTGTATTTCTGGCCGAAAACCGACGTTGAAGAGTTTTATCAGCAAGCAAAAAACAGCAATAGCGACATCATCTACTTAGGTGAAACTGTATGCTCTAAGCGCCGCGAAATGAAACCCGCTCATTGGCTGGACATTGCCAAAGACATCTCGGCAACAGGCAAGCAAGTGGTGTTATCGACCATGGCACTGCTAGAAGCACCAAGCGAAGTCAATGTGATGAAAAAATACATTGATAACGGCGACTTCATTGTTGAAGCCAACGATGTTTCCGCGATCCAGCTTGCTCATGAATCAAAGGTTCCTTTTGTAGTGGGGCCAGCGGTAAATTGCTACAACGCACAAACCCTGAACCTCTTTTTAAAAAAGGGGATGACTCGCTGGTGTATGCCGGTCGAACTGTCACGCGAATGGTTACACAATGTTGTCAAAGAGTGTGAAGCAATCGGTATTCGCGATAAGTTTGAAACCGAGGTATTCAGCTATGGCTATTTACCACTCGCCTACTCGGCGCGCTGTTTTACTGCTCGCGCAGAAGACAAAGCGAAAGACGACTGTGAAACCTGCTGTATTAAGTACCCGACAGGGATCACGGTTAACAGCCAGGAAGAGCAAAAGATCTTCACGCTAAATGGCATTCAGACTCAGTCGGGTTACTGTTATAACCTGATCAACGACCAAAAAGGCATGGACGAGCTGGTCGATGTGGTGCGTTTAAGTCCACTTGGGATTGATACGCTGTCTTTGGTTGATGACTTCCGCTCAAACAAAAACAGTGCGATTCAGCACCCGCTTGAAGGCGGCCATCACTGTAATGGCTACTGGCATAATGTGGCGGGATTAAACATAGAGTAAAGTGACTAGCTAAAACCTCTTAGCAAAGTCTACCTATGTCAGTGTGTGTCTAGTCCTAAAAAAGCCGCGATATTTCGCGGCTTTTTTAGCATTTCGCAATCAATAATTACTCGCCTTCAATCTCATTGACTGGCGTGGTAACGAGTTGTTCTTTATTGGCTTCAATCATCAATCGGCTTAGTTCTAATGTAGCAAAACGATGCTCAACAAACTCATATACATTACCAGCTAACGTAAGTTTATATAGCATCAATGCCGCAGGGTAATCTTTGTTGTAATGGTAGATTTTACCCATATAGAAATAAGCTTCGGTTAAGCGCTCAGCCAACATATCATTGCCTTCGCTCTCGACGGCTATCTGGCGCAAAAAGTCACTTTCGGTGATATCGGCTAGATAGTAGCGCACAATTTGCCAGCCCCAATCTTGCTTATCACTGGCTTCATAGCGGAGGCGTAACTTGTCTAATGCGGTCGCTTCGTCTTGCTCTAACTCGGTAAGATAGAGCCAGATAACCCGATAAGGATCATTCACATCCTGCTGATAATGGGCATTAAGATCATCAAAGGCTAATTCATAACGCCCGCCATAATATAATGCAATGCCTCTATTTCGCTGTGCAAAGGGATGGCGAACATTCAACTCAAGGGTTGAATCAAAGGCTTCATATGCCGCATCAAAGTGGGCACTTTGGGTAAAGTAGACACCAAGAATATTAAACACATCAGGCTGATCAGGTTTAAGTGATAATGACTGATTAAAATCCAATCGGGCTAAATCACGCAGCCCTAGGCTGTCATGCAATAAACCACGCTCATAAAAGACTTGAGCCAACGTTTGGTTATCTAAATCATCGCGCTTTAGCAATTGGTCAATTCGTGCGAGCTGAATTTGCTGCTGAATTGTAGGCTGGAATGGGACAGCCATCGGTGGCTGGGTCCATTGGATATCCGGTGATGAGCAGCCTGCCAGCATAAAGACTAATGCCAGACATGCGATTTTTATCCTATTTGCAATCAATGCAGTTCTCCCTAGGGTGAATACAACTGACTCTTCTTAAGTCTATCTCTAGCATATACCATACAGGGCAATACAAGGGCATGCTAAAGCAATAGCAATAAAAAAAGGGGCTGAATAGCCCCTTTATATCATGCTTTTAGAAAAAAGACTTATGCTTCTGGCTTCGCTTCGCCTGCTGGAGCAGGGTTCAGGTCAGCTTGCGCTTCTTTCATGCTTAGACGGATACGGCCTTGGCGGTCGATTTCAAGAACCTTAACCTGTACTTCCTGACCCATTTCTAGGTGATCAGCTACTTTCTCGATACGCTCTTGAGAGATTTGAGAAATGTGTACTAGGCCTTCTTTCGCACCGATAACAGATACGAACGCACCGAAATCAACGATACGCATTACTTTACCTGTGTAGATACGACCGACTTCAACGTCAGCAGTGATCTCTTCGATACGGCGGATAGCTTCTTTCGCTGCAGTACCTTCGGTCGCTGCAATCTTGATAGTACCGTCATCTTCGATTTCAATCGTAGTACCAGTTTCTTCCGTTAGAGCACGGATAACTGCGCCACCTTTACCGATAACATCTTTGATCTTATCAGAGTTGATTTTCATCGTGTGGATGCGAGGAGCAAACTCAGAGATATCATCACGGTGAGTACCAATTGCATCGTCCATCACGCTAAGAATGTGCTTACGAGCACCTTTAGCTTGGTTTAGAGCGATCTGCATGATCTCTTTAGTGATACCTTCGATTTTGATATCCATCTGAAGTGCTGTGATACCGTCGTCAGTACCCGCTACTTTAAAGTCCATGTCACCAAGGTGGTCTTCGTCACCTAGGATGTCAGAAAGAACAACGAAATCGTCGCCTTCTTTAACAAGACCCATTGCGATACCCGCAACAGACGCTTTGATTGGCACACCAGCATCCATAAGTGCTAGAGAAGTACCACATACAGAAGCCATTGAAGATGAACCGTTAGATTCAGTGATTTCCGATACAACACGTACTGTGTATGGGAATTCTTCAACTGTTGGCATTACCGCAGCAATACCACGCTTCGCAAGCTTACCGTGACCGATTTCACGACGCTTAGGAGAACCAACGAAACCTGTTTCACCTACACAGTATGGAGGGAAGTTGTAGTGTAGAAGGAAGTGATCTTTCTTCTCACCCATTAGGCTATCGATGATTTGAGCATCACGTTGTGTACCAAGCGTCGCCGTAACAAGCGCCTGAGTTTCACCACGAGTGAACAAAGAAGAACCGTGTGTACGAGGAAGAACACCTGTACGTACGTCTAGCGCACGAACCATGTCTTTTTCACGGCCGTCGATACGTGGGTTGCCAGCAATGATGCGGCTACGTACAACGTTTTTCTCTAGCGAACTTAGCATGCCGCGAATTTCGCGCTCATCAAGTTCTTCGTTTTCACCAAGAAGCGCTTCAACAACGTCATTCTTGATTGCGCCAACTTGGTCGTAACGTGCCATCTTTTCAGTGATCTGGTACGCGTCAGATAGACGTGTTTCTGCTTTTTCAGCAACAAGAGCTTTAAGCTCAGCATTAACTACTGGCGCAGTCCAATCCCATGCAGGCGTTGCTACTTCAGCCGCAAACTCGTTGATTGCGTTGATAACAACTTGCTGTTGGTCATGACCGTAAACAACAGCTTGTAGCATTTGCTCTTCAGATAGGCGGTCAGCTTCTGACTCAACCATAAGAACAGCGTCTTTAGTACCTGAAATAACTAGGTCTAGACGGCTTTCTTCTAGCTCAGTGTTGCTTGGGTTAAGAACGAATTGATCGTTAACGTAACCAACACGTGCAGCACCGATAGGACCGTTAAACGGTAGGCCTGAAATTGCAAGTGCCGCAGACGTTGCGATCATCGTGATCATGTCTGGGTTTACGTCAGGGTTTACAGAAACCACTGTCGCAATAACCTGAACTTCGTTTTTGAATGCATCTGGGAATAGCGGACGGATTGGACGGTCAATCAGACGTGCAGTCAGTGTTTCGCCTTCAGAAGGGCGACCTTCACGCTTGAAGAAACCACCAGGGATTTTACCAGCAGCGTATGTACGCTCTTGGTAGTTTACTGTAAGTGGGAAGAAGTCTTGGCCTTCAACTGCCGCTTTCTTACCAACAACAGAAACGAATACAGAAGTATCGTCCATGCTAGCCATAACAGCTGCAGTAGCCTGACGAGCCATTACACCAGTTTCAAGGGTAACTGTGTGGTTACCGTACTGGAAAGTCTTTACGATAGGATTCACGTGAATTTCCTTAAATTAATTCCGCTTTCTATTTGCGCCGTTAAGTATATCTGACACAAGGAAAAGCGTCATGTGATGAAAGGCACTTTACGGTAATTTCACGCATCGCGACTAATGAAAACTCTCCAACTTTGGAAGAACTGTCATTAGCCGCGACCTTAAGGTCGACGAAAACGACTCGTGCAATTACTAAATAAAGTACTTAGATAAAAAGAAAGGAGCCATTCGGCTCCTTTCTGAAAGCAATCTTAGCGACGTAGGCCTAGACGCTTGATTAGGTCTTGGTAGCGATCTAGGTTTTTACCTTTAAGGTAATCTAGAAGCTTACGACGACGAGAAACCATACGTAGTAGACCGCGACGGCTGTGGTGGTCGTGTTTGTGGTTAGCAAAGTGACCTTGAAGGTGGTTGATCTGTGCTGTTAGCAAAGCAACTTGTACTTCAGGTGAACCAGTGTCGTTTTCGCACTGCGCGTAATCAGCAACGATTGCTGCTTTAGTTTCTGCATTCAGAGACATAACTCTTCCTAATACTAAATGTTTTAATTTGTGCCGCCAATCTCTGATTCAGCCGGCACCCAAGCCGCGGATTATACTTGGAGGCCAGCATGACTACAAGCGAATATTCGAGTGAAAAGAGCGAGAAACAAAAGAGCAGAATATCTTTAGCGGATATTCTGCTCTCATTAATCTACGAAATAATTAGCTGTCATGCAGTTACAAGGAAAGCGGCCAGTATTACGACTCGCTTTCTTTGTTAGCCATCACGCGTTTTGGCGCGAGTAAGCCGTCAGCATCAATCGTACCAATACCAATAAACTCACGTTTATCTGCAACCGTAATACGTACAAGTGTACCTTCAGCGGGTACACGACCTGCTTGTACTGGGTTACCATTCAGAATAAATACCGCCAATGCTGGCGTAATATTCACTTCTGGTAAGTCTTGTACCGCAGTGTCCGTTGGTAGCATTAACGGGTCAAGCAGCTCGCCAGGCTCAATACCTTGGGCTTTCGCTTGCTCAAATAGTGCTTCTAGTTGCTCAATGGTCATGATGCGATCCATTGGGAAATTAGACACCCCCGTTCGACGTAAATACGTAACGTGTGCGCCGCAACCTAGCATCTCTCCAAGGTCGTCGACGATGGTACGGATATAGGTGCCTTTTGACACATGCAATTCCATCTCAACTTCATTGTCGCTAAAACGCAACAACTCCAGCGAGTAAACCGTAATTTTGCGTGATTCACGCGGTACTTCAATCCCCTCACGGGCATATTCATACAATTTACGGCCTTGGTACTTCAGCGCCGAGTACATTGATGGGATCTGATCGGTTGTACCACGAAACTTAGCAACACAGCGTTCAAGCTGACCGCGGTCAACTTTCACATCACGTGTTTGTACCACTTCACCATCAGAGTCAGAGGTATCTGTTCGCTCACCCAGTTTAGCGACTACACGGTAGCGCTTATCTGAATCCAACAAAAATTGCGAAAACTTGGTTGCTTCACCGAAACAAATCGGCAGCATGCCCGTCGCTAAAGGATCTAACGCACCTGTATGGCCGGCTTTTTGAGCAAAAAAGATACGCTTCACTTTTTGAAGCGTATCATTTGAACTAATGCCCGTTGGCTTATCCACCAGAATTACACCGTCAATTGGACGGCCCTTACGACGACGTGCCATGCTTTATTCCTCGCCTTCAGCTTCTGGTTCGTCACCGCGGCGATCTTCATCGTCACGCACAGCTTTTGACACCAGATTAGAAATACGCATACCTTCAGTTAGCGATTGGTCGTAGATAAACGTCAGTTCTGGCGTTACACGTAGACGAATTTGCTTACCTAGCAGTGAGCGAATGTATGGTGCCATTTCACGTAGTACTTCTAGGCTACCTTCTGGTGTTTGCTCACCAATAGTCAGGAAAGTGACGTAAACTTTTGCGTAACCCATATCACGAGATACATCGACACTTGAGATAGTCGTCATACCGATACGTGGGTCTTTCAGCTCACGCTGCAGGATCACCGCTAACTCTTTTTGCAGTTGCTGAGCAACGCGCTGAGTACGGCTAAATTCTTTAGACATTCAATTCCTCTCTTAGAGAAAACTCTCTTGAAAGAATGGGGAGCCGAAGCTCCCCATAGATCATTTGTTATAAAACAGCTTGTTATCTCTGAGTATTAGTCAAGAGTACGCTGGATTTCAACAATTTCGTATACTTCGATTTGGTCACCAACGCGAACATCATTGTAGTTCTTAACGCCGATACCACATTCGTAGCCATTCTTAACTTCTTGAACATCATCTTTAAAGCGACGTAGTGATTCTAGCTCACCTTCGTAGATAACAATGTTATCACGCAGTACGCGGATAGGATTGTTACGCTTAATGACGCCTTCAGTAACCATACAGCCCGCGATAGCACCAATCTTAGGAGACTTAAATACATCACGAACTTCAGCTAGACCGATGATTTCCTGACGGAATTCAGGAGCAAGCATACCGCCCATTGCCGACTTAACTTCGTCAATCAATTGATAGATGATTGAGTAGTAACGTAGGTCAAGGTTCTCGTTTTCAATCGTACGACGCGCAGATGCATCAGCACGGACGTTGAAACCAAGAAGAATAGCGTTTGATGCTGCAGCAAGTACTGCATCAGTCTCGGTTAGACCACCAACACCAGAACCAACGATGTTAACTTTAACTTCGTCAGTTGACAGTTTAAGTAGTGAATCAGCAATCGCTTCAACAGAACCTTGTACGTCAGCTTTCAGTACAACGTTAAGCTCAGCAACTTCGCCTGCTGTCATATTAGAGAACATGTTCTCTAGTTTCGCTTTCTGCTGGCGTGCTAGTTTCACGTCACGGAATTTACCTTGACGGTAAAGCGCAACTTCACGAGCTTTACGCTCATCACGAACAACTGTCGCTTCATCACCAGATGAAGGAACACCAGATAGGCCTAAGATCTCTACTGGGATAGAAGGACCTGCAGAATCGATATCTTGACCCAGCTCATCACGCATTGCACGAACACGACCGTGTTCTAGACCACAAAGCACGATATCGCCTTTACGTAGCGTACCAGATTGAACCAGTACAGTTGCAACTGGACCACGGCCTTTATCAAGACGTGATTCAACAACAACGCCGCTAGCCATGCCTTCTTCAACTGCTGTCAGCTCAAGAATTTCAGACTGAAGCAAGATAGCTTCTAGCAGGCCGTCAATGTTAGTACCTTGTTTCGCAGAGATGTGAACAAACATGTTCTCACCGCCCCACTCTTCAGGGATAACATCGTACTGAGCTAGCTCATTCTTAACGTTGTCTGGGTTCGCATCTTCTTTATCGATCTTGTTCACTGCAACAATCAGAGGAACGCCTGCCGCTTTCGCGTGCTGGATAGCCTCAACTGTTTGTGGCATAACGCCATCATCAGCAGCAACAACAAGAACAACGATATCTGTCGCTTGAGCACCACGTGCACGCATAGCGGTAAACGCGGCGTGTCCAGGGGTATCAAGGAAAGTGATCATACCGTTGTCAGTTTCAACATGGTATGCACCGATGTGCTGGGTAATACCACCGGCTTCGCCAGAAGCAACGTGTGCTTTACGAATGTAATCCAGTGTAGATGTTTTACCGTGGTCAACGTGACCCATGATAGTAACAACAGGTGCACGAGGAACAACAGCTAGGTCAGCATCACGGTCAGATAGTACCGCTTCTTCTAGTTCGTTCTCTTTACGAAGAACAACTTTGTGACCCATTTCTTCAGCAACAAGTGCTGCAGTTTCCTGGTCAATAACCTGGTTGATGGTTGCCATTGCACCCATCTTCATCATCACTTTGATAACTTCAACGCCTTTTACAGACATCTTGTTAGCAAGTTCAGAAACAACGATAGTCTCGCCAATCACAACATCTTGCTTAGCAACGGTTGCTGATTTATCAAAGCCGTGCTGCATTGAAGTTGGCTTGGTCATCTGTGGCTTACGGCCACGTTGGTTACGACCACCGCGGTTGTCTTGTTTAGGACCCGCTTTTTTCTTCTTACGACGGCGGGTAGTACCACCACCTTCTTCTTTACGATCTTGTTCGTCTTCTGCTGCGCGTGCGTAGCTAGACGTCGTAGTATGGTAGTCTGTTTTATCCATAGTACCTTTTTCCTGATCAGGCTTTGACCAGTTCTTTTCGTTTGCTTCTGCCATCTTGCGTGCCTCTTCTAGCTGACGCTGACTTTCTTCTTCGGCTTTACGCTTGGCTTCCTCTTCCCGGCGACGTTGGAGCGCCTCGGCATCAATCTTAGCCTGTTCATCAGCGGCGGCGCGTTTCGCTTTTTCTTCAGCTAAACGCTTATTTTGAGCTTCACGTAGCTGCTGTTCCTCAGCGCTAAGTTCAGCTTTCTGTTCTGCTTGATGCTTAGCTTTTTCGTCAGCTAAGCGCGTTTCTTCAGCGGCGCGCTGTGCGGCTAGTTCAGCCTCACGCTTCGCTTGCTCTTTTGCTTCACGCTTGGCAGCTTCTTCGGCTGCACGTTGAGCTGCTTCTTCCGCTTCACGAACTGCCACATCATCGGCCTCACGCTTAGCATCTTCTGCGGCACGCTGTTCTTCTTCAAGCGCAGAACGTTTAACGTAGGTGCGCTTTTTGCGCACTTCTACCTGAACACTTTTATTCTTGCCACCTGTACCCGAAACACTCAGCGTGCTTCGAGTTTTACGTTGCAGAGTAAGGCGTGTAGGAGCCTCACCAGCGCTGCTATCACCACCATGCTCTTTCTTCAGGTGGGCTAACAACGTCTGTTTTTCCTGTTGGCTTACGCTTTCTTCAGCTTTCTTGCTGATACCAGCATCGGCAAACTGTTGAAGCACACGGTCAATTGGCGTACCAATTTCCTCGGCTAATGCTTTAACTGTAACCTCTGACATGCTGCTTCTCCCTTGCGTAATGAATTTTATGCTTCGTCACTGAACCAACAAATATTACGAGCAGCCATAATTAGCTCACCCGCTTTAGCTTCATCAAGCCCTTCGATATCAGAGATATCGTCAGTACCTTGGTCAGCCAAGTCTTCCAGTGTTGAAACACCTTTTGCGGCCAATCTAAACGCAATCTCGCGTTCTAGGCCTGCAAGACCAAGAAGATCTTCTGCTGGTTCAACGCCTTCAAAAGATTCTTCCTGAGCAAGAGCTAGCGTTGTCAGTGCTTCTTTAGCACGGCTACGCAGTTCATTTACAGTGTCTTCATCTAAGCCCTCAACGGTCATTAGTTCAGCCACTGGCACATAAGCAATTTCTTCTAGCGTGGTGAAGCCTTCTTCAACAAGAACTGTTGCAAAGTCTGCATCAACATCAAGATGCTTAGCGAATAGCTCGATAGACTCTTGCGCTTCTTCTTGGTGTTTTTTCTGTAAATCGTCTACAGTCATCACATTCAGTTCCCAGCCAGTAAGCTGAGAAGCTAAGCGAATGTTCTGACCACTACGACCGATTGCTTGAGCAAGGTTATCTTGCTCAACAGCGATATCCATCGTGTGGTTGTCTTCATCAACGATGATCGAGCTAACTTCAGCTGGAGCCATTGCATTGATAACATACTGAGCTGGGTTTTCGTCCCAAAGTACGATATCAATACGCTCACCACCAAGTTCGCCAGAAACAGCTTGAACACGTGCGCCACGCATACCAACACACGCACCCACTGGGTCAATACGCTTATCGTTAGTTTTAACAGCAATTTTTGCACGAGAACCAGGATCGCGAGCTGCGCCCATCAGTTCAATCATTTCTTCGCCAATTTCTGGCACTTCAATACGGAATAGCTCTGTCAGCATTTCAGATTTTGAACGCGTCATAAAGAGCTGGAAGCCACGTGCTTCTGGGCGAACTGCATACAGTAGGCCACGCACACGGTCACCCGGACGGAAGTTTTCACGAGGAAGCTGGTCATCACGCTGGATAACGGCTTCGGCATTGTTACCAAGATCAATGATAACAGCATCGCGGTTAACTTTCTTGACTATGCCGGTGATTAGCTCACCTTCGTTGTCAATAAATTGTTCAACGATTTGTGCACGTTCTGCTTCACGTACTTTTTGTACGATAACCTGCTTAGCCGTTTGAGTCGTAATACGGTCAAACGTTACAGATTCAATTTCATCTTCAACGAAACCGTCAAGCTCAATGGTTTCATCATCGTACTGCGCAGCTTCTAACGTCATTTCTAGCGTTGGTTGAGTCACTTCTTCAACCGCTTTCCAACGACGGTAAGTAATGAATTCGCCCGTTTTACGGTCGATTTCAACACGTACATCAATTTCTGCTTCGCTTTTTTTCTTTGTTGCTGTTGCTAGTGCAATCTCGAGTGCTTCGAAGATACGCTCACGAGGAACAGCTTTTTCGTTGGATACCGCTTCAACGACAGCCAAGATTTCTTTGTTCATTTCTAATGCCCCAATTTAGCGGTTAGAATTTTGGAACCAGGTTGGCCTTGGAAATATTGCTTAGTGCAAATGTTTCTTCATTGCCATCAACTTTTAGCGTAACTAGCTCGCCATCAACGGTAACGATGTCACCTTTCCACTTGCGACGGTTATCCATCGCCATTTTCAACACCAAGCTGACCTCATGGCCAATAAACTGTTGATAATGTGCGGCTTTAAATAGCGGCCTTTCAAGACCAGGGGAAGATACCTCCAGGTTATAAGCAACCGTGATTGGATCTTCAACATCCATCACTGCGCTAACCTGACGGCTAACTTCGGCACAAGCATCAACATTAATACCGTCTTCATGATCAATAAAAACGCGTAATGTTGAATGCTCACCGGCACGAATAAATTCCAAACCCACTAACTCAAAGCCAGTTGCCGTTACCGGCGCCTCAAGCAGTTCGGTCAATTGCATCTCTAAAGCTGTCAAAACAACCCCCCGGAAACAAAAAAAGGGCTAAAAGCCCAGTAGATACCTGAATGGTCATGTTTCAGATAATAAAAAACCCCGAATTACGGGGTTTTTTATCACTGGACCCTGATTATCACAACACTGAGCTGTGATAGAAAAAACATACATCCTTAATAGGATAGTCGTTTTTTCGGAAAGTGGTTGCGGGGGCCGGATTTGAACCGACGACCTTCGGGTTATGAGCCCGACGAGCTACCAAGCTGCTCCACCCCGCGTCCGTAATCTGAAAGCGATTATAACGCTCAGATGTTACTCTTTCAAGTAACCAGAATAATGGTGCCGAGAAGGGGACTTGAACCCCTACACCTTGCGGCACTAGCACCTCATGCTAGCGTGTCTACCAATTTCACCATCTCGGCTAAATCTTTAATTACTGAGGAATGTCGCTATTTACAGGTGCATTCTCAGTTTTTTCTACAGTTTGCTCAGTTGCTGGGGCACTTAGGTCTTCCCAACCGCTGGTCTGTGTGGCATTTTTCGTGCTCATGTTACCAAGAACAAGGCTAATAATGAAAAACACAGTTGCAAAAACTGCAGTCATTCGGGTCAGGAAGTTTCCAGAGCCGCTTGCGCCGAACAATGTTCCTGATGCGCCAGCCCCAAATGAAGCTCCCATATCTGCGCCTTTACCTTGTTGAACCAAGACTAGGCCAATAACACCAAGCGCAGCAACCAGGTAAATCACAAGTAGAATTTCGTACATGGGTTCCACCTATGGTTAAATTATTGTGCCGACTTTACTTTAGCACCGCCAGCGCACCCCTTAATTAAGGAGCGGGACAAATACTAGCGAAAGCCACCGCTACTGACAAGTAAAATTTAGACAAAAAGTCATAACAGTGAATCACTTGTCCAATAAGTAAGCAAAGCCGGCGTTAAATGTAAGATTTTATGCTATTTAGCAGTTATCTTTCACGGCTTGGGCTATGGCTAAAGCGGACGATTGTACTAACTCAGCATCTTCACCCTCTACCATAACTCGGATCAAAGGCTCAGTACCTGACTTACGTAATAACACTCGCCCTTTTTCACCTAGTTTAGCTTCAGCTGCCGCCTGTGCAGAAAGTACAGCATCAGATTCCAACGGGTTAGATTCACCAGCAAAGCGAACATTTTCTAACACCTGCGGGTACATGGTCATGCCATCGGCCAACTCTTTCAGTGTCATCTTGCTCCCAACGATCGAGGCCATAATCTGCAAACCTGCAACAATGCCATCACCCGTTGTGATTTTATCAAGCAAAATAACATGGCCTGAATTCTCAGCACCAATTAGCCAACCCTGCTTTTTCAGCTCTTCCATCACATAGCGGTCGCCAACGTTAGCGCGTACAAATGGAATACCGAGGTTTTTCAGGGCATTTTCCATTCCTAGGTTGGTCATTAGTGTGCCAACAACACCGCCTTTCAACTCTCCACGGCGTAAGGCATCACGAGCAACAATATAGGCAATTTGATCGCCATCGATTTTGTTACCTTCCTCGTCGACCATGATCACGCGATCGCCATCGCCATCCAACGCGATACCGAAGTCGGCTTTTTCTTCCAACACTTTGGCTTGCAGTGCCGCAACATCAGTCGCACCCACTTTATCGTTGATATTGGTACCATTTGGCTCACAGCCAATAGTGACGACTTCTGCCCCCAACTCTTTCAATACATTTGGCGCAATGTGGTACGTTGCACCGTGGGCACAGTCAACCACAATTTTATAGCCAGCTAAATCATACTTGCTAGGGAAGGTGCCTTTACAAAACTCTATGTAACGACCAGCTGCATCATTGATACGGTAAGCTTTACCTAGCATGGCCGATTCAACGCACGTTAACGGCTTCTCCATTTCAGCTTCAATCGCTAACTCAACTTCATCTGGTAACTTGGTACCTTCCGATGAAAAGAACTTGATGCCATTGTCATAATATGGGTTATGAGAGGCAGAAATAACGATTCCGGCTTCCGCGCGGAATGTACGAGTTAGATAGGCAACCGCTGGTGTTGGCATGGGGCCAGTGAAAGCCGCTTGTAGACCTGCAGCCGCTAAACCTGCTTCTAGCGCAGATTCCAACATGTAGCCCGAGATACGCGTATCTTTACCGATGATAACTTTTTTGGTGCCTTGCTTCGCCAATACGCGACCAGCCGCCCACCCCAGTTTCAAAACAAAATCAGGTGTAATTGGAGCCTGGCCAACTAAACCACGTATTCCATCGGTACCAAAGAACTTACGTTCAGACATTATTCGCTCCTAGCCAATTTATCATTTATTTGCTCACCTACCGGTAAGTGAATAAGCACTTACCCTTGTGACAGCGTCATCTCGCATACTTTCAGCACATCAACGGTTTCCTGAGCATCATGTACTCGGATAATTTGTGCGCCTTTCATTGCAGCGATTGCCGCACAAGCAAGACTGCCCGCCAGGCAGTCAGCAGGTTGTTTATTGAGTAATTTAAAAATCATCGATTTACGCGACATCCCAACTAGTAAGGGTAATCCAAAACGATGAAACTGATCCAACTGCGCAAGCAATTGGTAATTATGTTCTAATGTTTTGCCAAAGCCGTAGCCAGGATCAAGTAAAAGCTGGTTACGCAAAATGCCTACCTGCTCACAAGCATTAACGCGTTCAGTAAGAAAATCACCCACATCAGCGATAACATCCTGATAGTTTGGCAGGCTTTGCATTGTACGTGGTTGACCTTGCATATGCATCAAACATATAGGTACACCAGCACTGGCTGCTGCTTGCAATGCGCCCTGCTCTTGCAGTGCCCGCACATCATTGATCAAGTCTGCGCCCGCGCTCACCGCCTCAACCATCACTTGGGGCTTACTCGTATCAATTGACACCCAACAGTCAAATCGTCGGCGTATCGCCTCAATAACAGGAACAACACGGTCTAACTCTTGCGCTAGCTCTACATCAGCAGCGCCTGGCCGGGTCGATTCACCACCAATATCAATGATGCTAGTACCGGCGTCTAACATACGCTCTACATGGAACAATGCATTATCAAGGTGGTTAAACTGGCCGCCATCAGAAAAAGAGTCTGGCGTCACATTCAGAATCCCCATCGTATGAGGACGCGACAAATTGAGGGTTTTATCCTTGCTGGTCAGTATCACAACCTTGCTCCTAAACATGCCTTAACGATCACTGGCAAATTATCGCACTGGCGTATCAAATTATGGTTAATCTATTTTAATTACTCAGCGCAAATAAAAAACCCCGACCTAAGCCGGGGTTTGGTATATCAAAGCGATGATTAAGCCTGAGGCTTGGTATCGTCTTCTTTATTTTGTACTGGTTGAGCCTCAGAGGTATCTTCAGAAGCCGTTGGTGCTTCCTCCGCTTTTTCCTCTTTTGCTGACTCGTCAGTAGATTTCATGGTGTCGTCTTCGTTACCCCAGCCTTTTGGTGCTCGAATAACTGTCTTACGCTCCATGAGGTCATCAATTTGACCAGCATCAATCGTTTCGTACTTCATTAACGCATCTTTCATTGCGTGCATGATATCCATATTTTGCTCAAGGATTTCACGTGCTCGCTCATAGTTGCGGTCAATAAGCGTACGAACTTCATTATCGATAAGCTTCGCCGTATCGTCTGACATGTGCTTACTTTGAGTCACTGAACGGCCAAGGAAAACCTCACCTTCATCTTCAGCGTAAAGTAATGGACCTAGCTTGTCAGAGAAACCCCACTGAGTCACCATCTTGCGGGCAATGTCTGTGGCGCGTTCGATATCATTCGACGCACCCGTTGATACTTTATCAACGCCGTAGATAAGCTCTTCAGCCAAACGACCACCGTACAAGCTTGAAATCATCGACTCAAGGAATTCACGCGAATGGCTAACACGATCTTGCTCAGGCAAGTACATGGTTACACCAAGCGCACGACCACGAGGAATGATAGACACTTTGTAAACAGGGTCATGATCAGGTACCAAACGACCAATAATGGCGTGGCCTGCTTCATGGTAGGCTGTTGATTCTTTCTGGTCTTCAGACATAACCATTGATTTACGCTCTGCGCCCATCATGATTTTGTCTTTCGCCAATTCGAACTCAATCATTGAAACTGTACGCTTGTTACCACGAGCAGCAAATAGCGCAGCTTCGTTCACAAGGTTTGCAAGGTCTGCACCAGAGAAGCCTGGTGTACCACGTGCAATCAATTCAGGTTTCACATCACCATCAAGCGGTACTTTACGCATATGCACTTTTAGGATCTGCTCACGACCACGAACATCCGGTAGACCAACTACAACCTGACGGTCGAAACGACCAGGGCGAAGTAGTGCAGGGTCAAGAACATCTGGACGGTTAGTTGCAGCGATAACGATAATACCTTCGTTACCTTCAAAGCCATCCATCTCTACCAGCATTTGGTTCAGCGTTTGCTCACGTTCATCATGACCACCGCCAACACCAGCACCACGCTGACGACCGACTGCATCAATCTCATCGATGAAAATAATACAAGGTGCTGCTTTCTTCGCTTGTTCAAACATGTCGCGGACACGGGATGCACCCACACCAACAAACATTTCAACAAAATCAGAACCCGAAATGGTAAAGAATGGTACTTTTGCTTCACCCGCAATGGCTTTTGCAAGCAGCGTTTTACCCGTACCTGGAGGACCAACCAGCAGCACACCCGTTGGGATCTTACCACCCAACTTCTGGAAGCGGCTAGGATCACGCAGATAGTCAACCAGTTCTTTTACGTCTTCTTTAGCTTCATCACAACCTGCTACATCAGTAAACAGTGTTTTGATTTGGTCTTCACCCATCATTCGAGCTTTAGACTTACCGAACGACATGGCGCCTTTGCCACCGCCGCCCTGCATTTGGCGCATAAAGAAAATCCAAACACCGATGAGAAGTAACATTGGGAACCACGATATGAAGATTGAAGCCAGTAGGCTTGGCTCTTCAGGCGGTGTGCCCATTACTTTTACGTTAGCGTTAATAAGGTCGTCTAACAGCTTTTGATCGTTATAGACAGGTAGATAAGTGACGTATCGCGAGTTATCACGTTTGTATACGGTAATTTCACGATCATTGAATCGTACTTCCCTTATCTGATCCTGACCGATTTCACGGACAAAGGTTGTATAGTCGACTTGACGGCCAGCACTATCACCTGGACCGAAGCTCTGAAAAACAGACATCAGAACCACAGCGATGACCAACCACAAAATCAAGTTTTTTGCCATGTCACTCAAGGTGTTAACCCCGCGATAACTAATAGATGAATTTAGGGTACTACAGTTTATAACCTGTAGCCACAATATATACCTCACGAGAACGATCTCGTGAAGAATCAGGTTTACGAATTTTGACTACTTTAAACATACTGCTCACATCTGCCAGATATTGGTCAAAGCCTTCACCTTGGAAAACTTTTACCGCAAAGCTGCCATTGGGTGCCAGTACTTGCCTACACATATCTAATGCTAGTTCAACAAGATACATTGCTCTAGGCTGATCTGAAGCCACGTTGCCACTCATGTTCGGCGCCATATCCGAAAGCACGAGAGCGATAGCCTCTTTTTTGCGCCTCTAGAACATATTTATCATCAAATGCTCTTTCAGCCAACGGCCAGAACTAGCCGACTGCTTTTTTCTACTCATGATTAAGCTAATGAGTTTGGCTACTAATTAAGCATACTCAGCCACTGAATCGATGGCGTATACTAAACAAATTAGTCTTCTAGACTATATGGCGTTAGAATACCGTGTTTTCAACCCTAATATATAAATAGAGTCGACATGAATCTAAGCACCAAGCAGAAGCAACACCTAAAAGGTATTGCTCACAACCTAAAACCTGTTGTCCTTATGGGTGCAAATGGCCTAACTGAAGCAGTATTGGCTGAAATTGAACTAGCACTTAACCACCATGAACTCATCAAGGTTAAAATCGCAGCTGAAGAGCGTGAGACCAAGGTTTTGATCGTTGACGCAATTGTCCGCGAAACCAAAGCTGAGAAAGTTCAGGTTATCGGTAAGACATTAGTTCTTTACCGCCAGAGCGAAGAACGTAAAATCGAGCTTCCTCGCAAATAAAAAAGGCCGCCGCTGCGGCCTTTTTTATACCTAATCATGGCATGGAAAGCCGTGATTTATTGCTTCCAGTCATATTTACTAACAAAACTGTTAGCAATAAGCCACTTCTGAAATTTCAAATTCACGCTGACCACCCGGCGTTGTGATGACAACTTCTTCATCTTGCATTTTACCAATTAAGCCACGTGCGATCGGTGAATTCACCGAAATACGGCCCGCTTTAATATCAGCCTCGTCGTCACCAACAATTTGGTATGTCACTTCTTCTTCTGTATCAACATCAATCAGCGTCACGGTGACACCGAAAATGACCTTACCGGTATTGTTTATTTTTGTGACATCAATCACCTGAGATACCGATAGCTTATATTCGATATCGCGAATTTGCGCTTCGCAAATGCCCTGCTCTTCACGTGCAGCATGGTATTCTGCATTTTCTTTAAGGTCACCGAGTTCACGAGCTTCGCCAATTGCTTGAGAAATAATTGGGCGACGCTTCATCAATACTTCCAGTTCTTCACGTAGCAGCTTCTCGCCACGAACTGTCATTGGGATTTTATCCATAAATTTACTTACCTCAACGCCTTAATAGCAACAGCCATTAAAGACAAAAAAAAGCCAGCTCGGCACCATCACCGAACTTACAAATTGTTAATAGGGAACCTAACCATTCTAAACAAAGATACGCCGAAGATCACCTGTGATTCAAACAGGTTTCAATTTTTCCAAGTAACTCATGAAAGAAAAATACGTTGAGCATTGGCAAACGCCTTTCAACGATGAGAAAGGGTAGTCGGTGCCTTATAAGAGACGGCTTGTCGGACACCTTCTTTATTTGAGTATCAACCATGGCTGCCATGAATGAAATAAGCCTGTTCATATCGACACTAAATGTATACTCCACAGACTTCCCCCCCCCCYCCTTCTCGTGCCATCTAATCGTTAGTGCATACGCTAACAGTCACTTATCCGCTTCATCCACCCAATACAACAACGTACAAATAACCCACAAAATCAACTTTTTTAACGTGCAGAACATCACAAAAACACATCAAGCAATAAATATTTAAACCACAAAAAACCTAAAAAAAAACCTAAATACCACTAAAAAACCACATGTAAATGGAACTTTTACAATTAACTATAAGGCACTCATTTTAAAAGGAAAAGTAGCACAGCAACCCCCAGTACCACTTGAGCCATTGGAATTTTTAAGAATTTTTTACTAACTCTTGCCGTCTAGACAAAGTAAAAAGAACACCATGCATTTAGCACAGATATGTATGCATACATCAAAATAATTCCAAAAGGATTCGACAATGAACAAGAAACTGATTGCTCTAGCAGTAGCAGCAGCATCTATCTCTTCAGTAGCAACAGCTGCAGAAGTTTACTCTGACGAAACATCTAGCCTAGCTGTTGGCGGTCGTTTTGAAGCTCGTGCAGTAATGGCTGATAACGATCTTGGCGATAGCAAAGTATCTGACGCATCTCGTGTACGTCTAAACATCGCTGGTAAAACAGACATCACTGACACTGTATACGCACTTGGTTTCTACGAAGCTGAGTACACAGACGGTAACGATGTAAACCACCGTCACATCAACGCAGGTATCGGTGGTGACTTCGGTCAAGTTCGTTACGGTAAAACTGACGGTTCTCTAGGCATGATCACTGACATGACTGATATCATGTCTTACCACGGTAACGAAGCTGGTAACAAAATCGCTGCTGCTGACCGTGTTGGCAACAACCTAGCATACGTGGGTTCTTTCGACATCATGGGCGATAACCTAACGGTTAAAGCTAACTACGTATTTGATGATTCTGAGACTAAGTCTTTTGACAACAACGGCTACTCTATCGGTGGTATCTACGCTCTAGACATGGGTCTAGCGTTCGGTGCTGGTTACGGTGAGCAAGAAGGTCAAGACGGTCAAGATAAGACTGGCAAGCAAGCATTTGGTGGCCTTTCTTACACGTTTGGTGACATCTACGTTGCAGGTCTATACCAAGATTCACGCAACACAGTTGTTGGCGGCGAGCTAATTGCTGAATCAACTGGTTACGAATTTGCTGCAGCGTACACATACGGTAAAACTGTATTTGTTGCAACTTACAACTACCTAGAAGACTCAAAGGCTTCTGGTAGCGACTCTGACCTTAAAGACTCTGTTGCTATTGACGCAACTCACTACTTTAACAAGAACTTCCGTACTTACGCTTCGTACAAGTTCAACATGTTAGACAAGAAAGATGTTGGCAACGCTGCTGCATCTGACGAGTTCGTACTAGGTGCACGTTACGATTTCTAATCCCACTTTGGATTAAAAGCGTTACAAGCAAATAGAATGCAGGCCTTCGGGTCTGCATTTTTTTGTTTTATGATGATGGCTATCCCTGTCGCCTAATACCTTTATAGGTTCATCATGCTTCGTATATTTATTATCGCGCTGCTTTCGCTAACCGCTCACCAGAGCTTAGCTGAAGGTAACTCCCTTTCTTTAGATAACACGCTCTCTATACTACCAGCAGGCCATGATACCGCCTTAGTGGTCATTGATGCCGATAGTGGTCGCACGCTTTACCAGCAGCGCGAAGAACGCTACCAGCCCCCTGCCAGTATCCAGAAAACCATTACGGCACTTGCCGCTAAGCATTATCTGCCAGCAGATTTTCGATTCAGCACCCAAATAGAGCAATCTAACGACGATGTGATCATTCGTTTTAGTGGTGATCCAACCCTAATGCGCAGTGACTTATCGGGATTAATCAAACAAATCAAACGGAAAGGCATTACTACCATTCAAGGGGATATACTGCTCAATGGCAGTCAATTTTCAGGTTATGAGCGCGCAGCAGGCTGGCCTTGGGATATTCTAGGGGTTTGCTACAGTGCCCCAGCAAGTAGCCTTAGCCTTGAGCACAATTGCGTACAGGGCGCGCTATATAGCAATAAGCCTATTGGCGAAAATACCCGAGTCAATGTTCCACGCCACCAGCCTATTACGGTCACAACAGCCGCCAAAGTCACAAGTAAAGAGCAGCAAAAACAAAAGCATTGCGATTTAGAGCTTATTGCAGGCCAAAACAATAACTACCAGCTTAATGGCTGCCTGATTCAACGCGACAAGCCCCTGCCACTAAATTTCGCGGTGCAGAATACAACGCGCTATATCAGTGAGGTGGTTGAACGTGAACTAAGTAATCAGGGGATTGGACTTAAAGGCACAGTGAAGCGTGATGACCGAGCACAGGGAAAGCTCATCGCAGCTCACTACTCAAAACCACTTCCTGAGCTGCTTGATACCATGATGAAGGCATCAGATAACCTGATCGCTGACAACCTAACCAAAACACTCGGCGCTCGTTATTATCAACAACCAGGTAGCTTTACGAATGGTACGGCAGCCATCAAGGCAATTATTAAAGAACACACAGGTATTGATCTTACCGATAGCATTTTGGTTGATGGTTCGGGGTTATCACGCAACAACCGAATAACTGCGAGCACAATGGCCGAAGTGATCACTTACTTTTACCGACACGATAAGCAGTTACAGCTGCTTGATACCCTGCCAGTCAGTGGGCAAAGCGGCACGTTACGTTATCGCCAGAGCCTACGACAGGCACCGTTAAAGGGCGTAATTAATGCAAAGAGTGGGTCGCTGTATGGCACGTACAATCTGACAGGTACGTTAAAAGCAAAGTCAGGTAAAACGCTTATCTTTGTCCAGATGGTGACAAACTACCACCCACCTCAACGTGATGAGAATGCACCAAAGGTAGCCCCCCCGATTGAAGCATTTGAAAGGCAGTTGTACCGCGAATTATATGAACGCTATTAAGTTCAGTCTTACTGGTTAAAACCCAAACAAAAAAGCGAGTGGTTTATCAAGCCACTCGCTTTAATCAATGATTCTTTGTTTGGGTTTTGCCTTTGACTTACGTTTAAGCTAACCCCAAAAACAGATTTACCGTCTTGAAGTAGATGATCATACCGGTAATATCAACCACGGAGGCTAAAACCGGGCTTACCAATACTGCAGGATCGAGCTTGCATGCTCGAGCAACCATAGGGAGTACGCCACCCACAGTCGTCGACAGTACCACCTGCATTGAAATAGCGACACCAATCGCCATTGCGATATCGATTAACTGCATACCCGCGGGAAGCGAAGAGCTATCACTGAACATCATCACTCGGCTAAAAATAACCGTCGCCAGAACACCGGCGATCACTAACGCGACGCGAAATTCTTTCCACATTACTTTAACCCAATCGCGACAGCGTATTTCTTCCATCGCGAGGGCCCTAACCACCAATGTAGCCGCTTGAGAGCCTGTATTACCACCAGCAGCTGCGATTACCGGCATATAAATAGCCAGTAAGACTAGCTGACTTAGCGTGTCTTCATAGTGTGAAATGATCAAACCAGAGACAATGCCTAACAATGCTAAGCCAACAATCCAGCCAATGCGTTCACGCACATGACTAAAGACACTGTTTTGTAAGTAGTGTCCTGCAGGCTCGGCTTCAGAACAAATCAAACCAAGACCATTGGCCAAGTGACGCATACAAACTTCTTCATCCATTTCATCAAGTAGATCAAGCAACTTCTGTACATGGCGCAGAGGCACCTCATGCAGCATGGCAATTGCTTCAGACATCGGCATTTTAATGAGCAATTTTGCTTGCTCATTGATGTCATATTTCAAAAATGCATTACGAACAGCTAGAACATCGTTCTGAGCTAAATTTTCATTTACCAGTGCAGCATCAGCTGCATAGTTCATTACCGCCATGGCGAATCTCCCGATTGGCTAACAGTAACGACCACCAGAATACATCCAACATAAAGTACGTGCTACATCAAATCTCAAGGCTTGAGTAAAGCCACGAAAATCACGCACAGTTACGCTATGTTAAAAACATTCATTATTGAGAATACGGCAAGAAAATCGAGGAAAAGTTTGTCTTAAAAAGATTATCAGAAGTGATAAAGAGAACAGACTATTCCGAACCTGAGGGTGGTTCGGAAATTAGAGACCGACGACACCATTAACAGGTTTGATTTTCCACCTTCATACTCGGGGGATGGTCGGTATCGTTCATTAAAGTCTCCAAAGAATAAGTGCCGTTTATACGACGCGGCTAATTCTACGCAATTCAGTAATCAGTTCAAGCAATATTTGCATTATAAACAACACAAAATATTAATGAGTTAACACATTCACAAGACTATGACACTAGTTTGAATTTTATGTTTCCAATGTCGATTTTTTAACCGCACTCCAAACAACCCATAGATAAAAAAATGGCCTGCATAAGCAGGCCATTATCAATTTGAATCAATGCTAATTATGCATCTTTCAGGCGAGCATGAAGCTCTTGAACTGAAGTTACCTTGTTACGGTCATCTGCACTCCATGCCATGCACGTTGCAAACGCAGCATTTAGCGTTGTGGTGTAGTTCACCTTCTCTGCCAGCGCGCCACGACGAAGTACTTTAGAATCTTCAATCGCTTGACGGCCTTCAGCGGTGTTCACGATGTAGGTGTACTCATTGTTCTTGATACGGTCAAGAATATGGGGACGACCTTCGTGTACCTTGTTAACCAAACGAGGGTTAATGCCAGCTTCACCAAGTACAACAGCTGTGCCGTGTGTAGCATCAAGCTCATAACCTTGTTTAACCAGCTTAGAAGCCAGGTCAACAACACGTTGCTTGTCGTTACCACGAACAGACAGCAGTGCACGGCCTTTTGCTTGCTTCTCTTTACTACAACCAAGCTCAGCTTTAGCAAAGGCTTCAGCAAACGTATCACCAACACCCATCACTTCACCGGTAGAGCGCATCTCTGGGCCTAACAGTGGGTCAACACCTGGGAATTTGTTGAATGGCAGCACAACTTCTTTCACTGAGTAGTAAGGTGGAATAATCTCTTTGGTAAAGCCTTGCGACTCAAGAGACTGACCAGCCATTACACGCGCTGCAATTTTCGCCAGAGGTGCACCTGTTGCTTTAGAAACAAACGGGACAGTACGTGCTGCACGCGGGTTAACTTCAATGAGATAAACTTCATTGTCTTTAACCGCGAACTGAGTATTCATCAGGCCGCGAACACCCAGTTCAAAGGCCAGCTTTTCAACCTGCTGACGCATTACATCTTGGATTTCTTTACTTAACGTATAAGCTGGTAATGAACATGCTGAGTCACCAGAGTGAACACCAGCTTGCTCGATGTGCTCCATGATACCGCCGATAACCACGCGCTCACCATCACAGATAGCATCAACATCCACTTCAATCGCATCATCAAGGAAGCGGTCAAGTAGTACTGGTGATTCATTTGAAACGCTAACGGCTTCGTTGAAGTAACGGCGTAAGTCTTGCTCATCGTATACGATTTCCATCGCACGACCACCTAGAACATACGACGGACGAACAACGAGAGGGAAACCAATTTCTTTTGATTTCTCAACAGCTTGTTCCATTGCAGTTACAGTCGCATTTTCTGGCTGTAGCAAGCCTAGACGATCAACTGCCGCTTGGAAGCGCTCACGGTCTTCTGCACGGTCAATCGCATCAGGGCTAGTACCAATAATTGGCACGCCTGCCGCTTCTAGTGCACGAGCCAATTTCAATGGCGTTTGACCACCGTATTGAACGATAACGCCTTTCGGCTTTTCAACACGTGCGATAGCCAATACATCTTCCAGAGTTACTGGCTCGAAGTATAGACGGTCAGACGTATCGTAATCAGTCGATACCGTTTCTGGGTTACAGTTAACCATAATGGTTTCGTAACCATCTTCACGTAATGCTAATGATGCATGTACACAACAGTAGTCAAATTCGATACCTTGGCCGATACGGTTTGGACCGCCACCAAGTACCATGATTTTGTCGTTATCTGTTGGTTGTGCTTCACACTCTTCATCGTATGATGAGTACATGTAAGCGGTGTCAGATGAGAACTCTGCCGCACAGGTATCAACACGCTTGTAAACCGGGTGGATATCAAATTGGTCACGTAACCTACGGATTTCTGACTCTGCTACGCCAAGCAGTGCTGCAAGACGAGCATCAGCAAAGCCTTTACGCTTAAGTTTACGTAATACCGTTGCGTTCAGGCCGGCAAAACCGCCCTCTTTAACTGCTTGCTCTTCTTTAACAAGATCTTCGATTTGTACCAAGAACCAACGGTCAACATTGGTTAGGTTGAATACGCCATCGACTGACATGCCAGCACGGAATGCATCGGCGATGTACCAAATACGCTCAGAGCCCGCATCTTTTAGTTCATGGCGAATGGTTGTTAGCGCATCTGGTGCGTCTAAGTCAACCATCTCATCAAAGCCATTTGCACCAACTTCTAAGCCGCGCAGTGCTTTTTGCATTGATTCTTGTTGGTTACGGCCAATCGCCATTACCTCACCAACTGACTTCATTTGTGTAGTCAGGCGGTCATTAGCACCAACAAACTTTTCGAAGTTAAAACGAGGGATCTTCGTAACAACGTAGTCGATAGTTGGTTCGAATGAAGCCGGTGTTGCGCCACCAGTGATGTCATTCATCAGCTCATCAAGCGTAAAGCCAACCGCTAGTTTCGCTGCGATTTTGGCAATCGGGAAACCTGTTGCTTTTGATGCTAGTGCCGAAGAACGCGATACGCGTGGGTTCATCTCGATGATAACCATACGGCCATCTTTTGGGTTAATACCAAACTGAACGTTTGAACCACCCGTTTCAACACCAATCTCACGTAATACTGCTAGCGATGCATTACGCATTAGCTGGTATTCTTTGTCTGTTAGTGTTTGGGCCGGTGCAACTGTGATCGAGTCACCCGTGTGGATACCCATTGCATCGAAGTTTTCAATCGTACAAACAATGATACAGTTATCATTTTTGTCACGAACAACTTCTGTTTCGTATTCTTTCCAGCCGATCAATGATTCATCGATAAGCAGTTCGTTCGTCGGTGACAAATCAAGGCCACGACGACAAATCTCTTCGAACTCTTCTTTGTTATACGCAATACCGCCACCGGTACCACCCATAGTGAAAGAAGGACGAATGATACAAGGGAAGCCAACCATCTCTTGAACGCGGTATGCTTCTTCCATTGTTTTTGCTGTATCAGCACGAGGACACTCAAGGCCGATTGATTTCATCGCTTTATCAAAGCGAGAACGGTCTTCTGCTTTATCAATTGCGTCAGCCGTTGCGCCAATCATTTCAACGCCGAACTCAGCCAGTACACCGTGCTTTTCAAGGTCAAGCGCACAGTTCAATGCTGTTTGGCCACCCATAGTAGGCAGAACTGCATCTGGACGTTCTTTTTCAATGATTTTACGAACCACTTCCCAGTGGATCGGTTCGATGTAAGTCGCATCAGCCATGTCTGGGTCAGTCATGATTGTTGCTGGGTTCGAGTTGACAAGAATTACACGGTAGCCTTCTTCACGAAGTGCTTTACACGCTTGTGCACCCGAGTAGTCAAATTCACAAGCCTGACCGATAACAATCGGGCCAGCACCTAGAATCAGAATACTTTTAATATCATTACGTTTTGGCATCTTTTACTACTCCGGACTTAGGCGCTGTGCTTTTTTAGCAATTCGATAAAGTGATCAAACAATGGTGCGGCATCGTGTGGACCAGGACTCGCTTCTGGGTGACCTTGGAAGCTAAATGCTGGCTTATCCGTACGGTGAATACCTTGTAATGAGCCATCAAACAATGATTTATGAGTTGCTCGTAAGTGCTCTGGTAGGCTCGCTTCATCGACTGCAAAACCGTGGTTCTGTGCAGTGATCATAACGACATCACGGTCTAGGTCTTTAACAGGGTGGTTCGCACCGTGGTGACCAAATTTCATTTTTACTGTTTGAGCGCCACTTGCCAGAGCAAGAATTTGGTGGCCAAGACAGATACCAAATACTGGTAGGCCTTTCTCAAGGAATGTCTTGGTTGCTTCAATTGCGTAAGAACATGGTTCTGGGTCACCAGGGCCGTTCGATAAGAACACGCCGTCTGGATTCATTGCTAATACGTCTTCTGCAGACGTTTGAGCAGGAACAACCGTTAGGCGACAGCCTCGGTCAACCAGCATGCGTAGGATGTTACGCTTGGCACCAAAATCATACGCGACAACATGGAATGGTAGCTCACTGTCATCTTTAGCTGCAGGTAAACCGCCTTCTAGCGTCCAAGAGCCTTGTTTCCAAGTATATGCTTCAGACGTTGTGACTTCTTTTGCTAAGTCCATGCCCTTCAGACCAGGGAAATCTTTCGCTTTCGCTAATGCTAGCGCTTCGTCAAGATTGTTGCCTGCAACCACACAACCGTTTTGTGCACCTTTCTCACGAAGAATTCGTGTCAGCTTACGGGTATCAATATCTGCAATACCAACGATATTTTGTGATTTTAAGTAATCAGAAAGAGTTTGTTCACAGCGGAAGTTTGAAGCAATAAGAGGGAGATCACGAATTACCAAGCCTTGCGCATGGATTGAAGTTGATTCTTCGTCTTCGGAATTGGTTCCGGTGTTGCCAATATGGGGATAAGTAAGAGTAACAATTTGTTGAGAGTAAGAAGGGTCAGTGAGAATTTCCTGATACCCCGTCATCGAGGTATTAAAAACAACTTCACCAACGGCCGAACCATCTGCCCCAATGGACACGCCGCGGAACACTGTCCCATCTTCTAGGACTAACAGTGCTAATTTGCTCAAGACAACCTCCAAAAAATAATAAAAATGCAATCAAAACAGATAAACTTGCAATTACCCATTCCATACAACGTCAAAAACCGAGTCAAGCGCAATTTTGACAAATTGCGCGCATTCTATGTTTCAGAGTGGACCCTGTCAACTTTTCCGCCAAAATAAATCCACATTACAGAAGTTTCAAGCCGGAATTCGCTCTAAACATAAAAAATGCACAGAATTGTCTCTGTTTAAAGTCGCTTTGTGTGAGGCAAGATCCGTTTTATCGTTTGCTTTTTTTTTGCGCAACAACTCGGCACTCTTCTTGAGATAAAACCCACAAAAACACCAAGTAAACATACTATTTTAAGGCTCTGGGATGAATAAACGCTTGAGCGGCGCAAAACTATAACCTAACAAAAGGGTTAAAATACATGCGGTTTTATGTATCCAATAAAATGAATGACAAGCCCTCTTTTAGGATTTTATGCATAAAAAAGAATAGATGAAAATGAAAGTAATGAATATACCCTTTAGAATCTGGTGTCCAAAGGGTATTAAATGGCCTGCTTAGGTATTAATTTTCGAGATTACAACTCATCAAGCCCAAGTACATCATGCATAGTATAGAAGCCTGATTGCTTGCTGTTTAGCCAAACAGCAGCACGTACGGCACCATTAGCAAATGTCATTCGGTCAGTGGCTTTATGAGTGATCTCTACGCGTTCACCAATATCAGCAAACATTGCGGTGTGTTCACCAACAATATCTCCGGCGCGAATGGTTGCAAAACCAATCTCATCGCGGCTACGCTCACCCGTTATCCCTTCTCGCGCATAAACAGCAACATCACTGAGTTCATTGCCCATAGCGCCTGCAATCGCCTCACCCATACCAATTGCGGTGCCAGAAGGAGCATCGACTTTATGGCGGTGATGAGCTTCGATGACTTCGATATCGCAATAATCACCCATAACCTTGGCCGCTTTCTCGAGCAACTTGAAGACCAAGTTCACCCCAACGCTGTAGTTAGGTGCCATAACGATGGGCGTCGACTTGGCCGCTTGGTCGATGATTGTACGCTCTTCATCGGTAAAGCCCGTCGTGCCAATCACCACCTTTTTACCGTGCTGCTGACAAATTTTAATATTGGCTAACGTCGCAGCCGGCGCAGTGAAATCAATCAAGACATCGAAATCATTAATCGCTTTTGCGAGATCATCAACAATAACGACTGACACTGCGCCAACACCAGCTAATTCACCAGCATCGGCACCAACCAATGTCGACTCTGCTCGCTCAGTGGCAGTACCAATTTCTGCCGACTCCGATAAATATGCCGCCTTCAATAGCTGCCGGCCCATACGCCCTGCCGCACCAGCAATCGCGATTCTAACCATTGCGTTACATCTCCCTAGTTTTCTGTTTCGTGAACACCAATGTAGCTTGTTGAGACTGATAAAAAAAGACAAAAAAAAAGCCTCGGTGGCTACCAAGGCTTTCAATATGACCAGATCATGCTAAGTCCCGGCAGGTTACACGTTTTTAACTTGTAACTCTCGCGGCACTTCAAAGAACATATTTTCTTCGCGGCCACTAAGCTCTTCCACATCAGCACCACTCAATTCTTGAATACGTGCAATGATTTGGTTTACCAGCTCTTCAGGTGCAGATGCCCCAGCTGTTACCCCAACTTTCGCCTTACCCGTAAACCATGCACCATCGACATCTTCAGGACAATCGGTTAAATAACCTGGCGTCCCTAATTTTTCCGCAAGTTCGCGTAATCGGTTCGAGTTTGATGAGTTTTTAGAACCGACGACTATCATGACATCAACGTTTGCTGCCATTTCTCGTACTGCATCTTGGCGATTTTGCGTTGCATAGCAAATATCATCTTTACGTGGCCCTTGGATCTCAGGGAATACTTCACGCAGTTTGGTAATTACATCTGCTGTTTCATCAACTGATAGTGTGGTTTGGCTTACATAGTGGAAGTTACTTGGATCTTTAACTTGCAATAGCTCGACATCTTCTGGTTTCTCAACCAAATACATACCACCCTCATCGCTCGCATACTGCCCCATCGTTCCTTCAACTTCCGGGTGACCAGCATGGCCAATCAAGACGACCTCCATGTTACGGCGGCTTGCACGCGCCACTTCCATATGAACTTTGGTCACCAATGGGCAAGTGGCATCAAAGACGGTGAGTTGTCGGGATTTAGCTTCACTGCGTACTGCTTGTGATACACCATGAGCAGAAAAAATCACAATATTGTCATCAGGCACTTCATGAAGCTCTTCAACAAAGATCGCCCCTCGTTGCTTCAAGCCTTCGACGACAAAACGATTATGAACAACTTCATGGCGAACATAGATCGGTGGTTGGTACATTTCTAATGCACGTTCAACAATACTGATGGCGCGGTCAACACCGGCACAAAAACCACGAGGGTTTGCAAGTAAGATTTTCATTGCTAACAGCTCTTAATGTTCAATGGCAACGACTTCCACATCGAAAGTAACGCGCTGCCCTGCAAGAGGGTGATTGAAGTCAACGGTCACAGAGTCACCGGCAACGTCAGTAATAATACCAGGAATATCGCTACCATCAGGGCCAGTAAAGGCAATAATATTGCCTACTTCAGCAGGAGCATCCGCCCCAAATTTAGTGCGATCAACATGGTGGATATTATCTGGATTTGGCATTCCAAATGCGTCTTCAGGTTCAAGGACAAAGCTACTCTTTTGACCTTGCCCTAAACCCAGCAAGCATTTTTCGAAGTTATCCGTTAGGCTACCATCACCCATCCGAAATTTTGCCGGTTTGCCCATTGCTTGGGTTGAATCTGCGACGGAACCATCATCCAGCTTAATGGCAAAGTGCATGAGTACTTCACTGTTTTCCACAATTACCGACATGTTACATCCTTTGATTACTGCCTTTATTGTGCCCATTTAACAACAAAGCGCCACCCGTATCAACGGACAGCGCTTAGGGTTATCGAGTGTATCCGCTTTTAGTGCTTAACGGGTTGTTTCTTTTTATCGGACAAGAAGCCTTCTAAAATAATCAAACCAGCACCAATACAAATTGCTGTATCAGCTAGGTTGAAGGCCGGCCAGTGATAACTTCCAACATAAAAGTCTAGAAAATCAACCACAAAGCCGTGGTATACCCGATCAAACAAATTACCTAGTGCACCACCGATGATCAGCGCATAAGCCACATTAGCAATTTTATTTGTCGCTGGGGCTTTTCGCATCCAATAGGTCAGCATAGCGCACACACCCAAAGCTATCGCTGTAAATAACCAACGCTGCCAACCACCAGCATCACTCAAAAAGCTAAATGCCGCACCGTAGTTATGAACATAGAGCAAATTGAAAAATGGCAGCAGCTCAATACGGTTTGGCCAACCGTACTCCATCGTATTCATCACGATAAGCTTAGTCGCAACATCGGCAATGAATACCAGAACCGCTAGCCAAAGCCAGCGAACTCCTGATTGTTTAAGCGGTAGTCCTTTCTCAGGCGATAACTTAGTCATTAGGCAAACTTACGCTCTTCACCTTCACCACTAACGTTAGTCACACAACGACCACAGACTTCTTCGTGACCCTCGATAGTGCCAACATCAGCAACATGGTGCCAACAACGGTCACACTTCGCCGCTTCAGATGCATTGACTGTCACAAATAAACCTCCAACATCCGTTTCTTGAGCGCCTTCCGGCTTACTCTCTGCAATCGCAACAGCCGCTTTCGACGTTAATAAGACAAAACGCAGTTCATCTTCAAGCGTATTCAATTTCGTCGCTAATGCTTCATTTGCATGCAATACAACTTCTGCTTGCAAAGAACCACCAATCACTTTGTCTTTACGCGCACCTTCAAGCAGTTTGTTTACCGCACCACGGACTTGTTGGATTTCAGCCCAGAATTCGTCGTTCAATACTTCATCTTCTGCAAGACCAAATAGCCCTTCGAACCATTCGCCGGTAAAGACAAACTTGTCACGCTGGCCTGGCATCTCGTTCCAGATTTCATCAGCAGTGAATGACATAATCGGTGCCATCCAGCGAACTAATGCTTCTACGATGTAGTAAAGCGCAGTCTGGCAGCTACGCTGTGCGTGACCACCTTGCTTGGCTGTGTACTGACGGTCTTTAATGACGTCTAAGTAGAAAGAGCCCATCTCAACAGAACAGAACTGCATCAAACGTTGCGTTACACCGTGTAGGTTATATTCGTCATACGCTTTAATGATTTCTTCTTGTGCTTCCATCGCGCGACCCACAGCCCAGCGGTCTAGTGCAACCATATCTTCTGGTGCAACTAAATCGGTTTCAGGGTTGAAGCCACTCAAATTCGCTAAGAAGAAACGAGATGTGTTACGAATACGGCGGTATGCATCTGCAGAACGCTTTAGGATCTCATCAGAAACTGCAACTTCACCGGTGTAATCAGTTGACGCAACCCATAGGCGCAAGATATCAGCACCCAGCTTATTGGTTACATCCTTTGGTGCAACAACGTTACCCACTGATTTAGACATCTTACGACCTTGGCCATCAACCACGAAACCGTGCGTTAATACTTGGTTGTAAGGTGCTTTGCCTTTCATTGCGACAGATGAAATCAATGAAGACTGGAACCAACCACGGTGTTGATCTGAACCTTCTAGGTATAGATCGGCGGCATGGCCGTTATATTCTTCGCGGCTATCAACAACAGAGAAGTGCGTTACACCAGAATCGAACCATACGTCTAGTGTATCGAGTACTTTCTCGTAGTTAGCAGCATCCGCTTCGCCCATAAGCTCTGCAGGATCAAGATCCCACCATGCTTGGATACCTTGTTGCTCAACAAGCTGTGCCACTTTTTCGATCAGTGCACGCGTATCAGGGTGAAGTTCTTGGGTTTCTTTATGAACGAACAGCGCAATTGGCACACCCCAAGTACGTTGACGAGAGATACACCATTCAGGACGTCCCTCAACCATACCTTCGATACGGCTTTGACCCCATTCAGGTAACCACTGAACGCTCTTGATTTCACCTAATGCTTTTTCGCGAAGGCCTGCTTTGTCCATTGAAATGAACCACTGTGGCGTTGCACGGAAAATAATTGGTGTTTTATGGCGCCAGCAATGCGGGTAGCTGTGCTCGTAAGCATGATGGTGTAATAACGCACCGTGCTCTTTTAGTGTTTCAACAACAACATCGTTCGCTTTAAATACGTGCTGACCTGCAAACAACTCAGTATCAGGTAAGTAAACACCGTTACTACCTACTGGGTTAGCCACTTCAAGGTTGTATTTTTGACCAACCACGAAGTCTTCTTGACCATGGCCTGGTGCGGTATGTACACAACCCGTACCAGATTCAGTCGTCACGTGATCGCCTAGGATCACTGGCACATCAAAGCTGTAGAATGGGTGATTAAAGCGTACCAGCTCTAAATCAGCACCTTTACAGAAACCAAGGTTATGGAAGTGCTCAATACCAGCACGATCCATCACATCTTTTGCTAGCTCTGCTGCAACAATAAGTCGGTGTGCTGGTTGCTCATCGGTTGCGTCAACTTGAACTAATACATATTCAAGATCATCACGTACAGCAACGGCACGGTTAGCGGGAAGCGTCCATGGCGTGGTTGTCCAAATAACAACAGACACATCACCTTGGCCTTCATGGCCTTCCGCACAGTTAAATTTAGCAACGACACCTGCTTCATCAACCGCTTTAAATTTAACGTCGATAGAAGGTGATACTTTATCTTGGTATTCAACTTCAGCTTCAGCCAATGCAGAACCACAATCAGTACACCAGTGAACAGGCTTAAAGCCTTTCAGTAGGTGGTCGTTATCTGCAATTTTGCCCAGAGAGCGAATGATGTTCGCTTCTGTTGCAAAATCCATTGTACGGTAAGGCTTATCCCATTGACCTAGTACACCTAGGCGAATGAAGCTTTCTTTTTGACCTTCAACTTGGCCCGCTGCGTACTCACGACACTTTTGACGGAATTCAGCTGCGGTCAGTTTACGACCAGGCTTACCCCACTTTTTCTCTACCATTAATTCGATAGGTAGACCGTGGCAATCCCAGCCTGGAATGTAGGGAGCATCAAAGCCAGAAAGTGTCTTTGACTTAATAATAATGTCTTTAAGAATTTTATTTAGCGCGTGACCAATGTGAATATCACCGTTGGCGTATGGAGGGCCATCGTGCAATATGAAGGATTTCTTCCCCTTCTTAGCTTTACGGATTTCACCGTAAAGATCTTCATCATTCCAACGTTTTAGCATTACTGGCTCACGTTGTGCCAGGTTGCCTCGCATCGGAAACCCTGTTTCAGGTAAGTTCAGGGTATCTTTATAGTCACTCATTGATTCTCGATTCCGTTACTTGGGCGAAGTTGGACATTATTACGCTCAGACAGCCACACCCGTGCTGTTTGAGCATCACGCTCGATTTGTGCTTTTAGCGCATCGAATGATTCGAATTTTATTTCGTCGCGCAGCTTATGCTGCAATATGACATCGAGCTGAACTCCGTAAAGATCAGCTTTAAAATCAAACAGGTGCACTTCCAATTGGCGGCGAACCCCATTGACTGTTGGTCGACGACCAACATTTGCGACCCCGGATAGCGGGGTGCTAGCAATACCGTGTACTTCAACTGCATAAACGCCAGATACCGGAGAAACTCGACGCTTAAGTGGAATATTGGCGGTTGGAAAACCAATAGTCCGCCCAAGCTTCCGCCCATGCGATACGCGCCCAGAGATACTAAATGGACGCCCTAGCATAGACTCAGCAAGTACAAGTTGATCATTCGCCAAGGCTTGGCGAATAGCCGTACTACTGACACGTTGCTCTGAAACACAGAAACTCTGTGTACTAACGACGGTAAAGCCATGTTCTTTCCCGGCGGCTTCTAATAAAGCAAAATCACCGCTTCGGCCTTGGCCAAAGCGGAAATCATCACCGACAACCAAAAACTTAACACCCAATTGCTCAACCAACAAGCGACGGATAAAATCTTGCGCAGATAAGCTGGCGAAATGGCTGTTAAAATTAACACATAAAAAACGATCTAACCCGACTTGCTTGAGATGCGAGTACTTATCTCGAAAGCGGGTTAAACGGGCCGGAGCATGGTCGCCAGCAAATAGCTCTTGCGGCTGAGGCTCGAAGCTCATCACCGTTGCTGGGCAGCCGAGTGCCTGCGCCTTGGCTATCACCTTACGCAACACAGCTTGGTGGCCAAGATGAACACCGTCAAAATTACCAATCGTTAATACGCATCCACGATGCCTAGATTGGATATTATGTATACCTCGGATTAATTCCATGCGCCGTTATTATTTTCGCAGAGTGAAAAACTGACGGATTATATACTACTCTCAACCCATCATACCAATCTGAATCAGATTCTGACCACTTAGCGAATAATTTATCACCTTTTCTAAATGTTCAAACCATAAATATGCTTAAGTTTCTAGCTTGCTGCTCTCAAATGACGAGGGCGAACCCCTAGCAATAATACCGAGACTAAGTATACAAGTGCACCCACACCGATCAAGCCAACTAACCAGCCTACACGCATTAATAGCGTCCAGCCAAGCCACTGAGTCATTGCAGGTAATACCGATAACAGCATCACCACCATTGCAGTACCGGCAATCACTAATTTAACAACGAATACCAACGTTTCTTTACTGATGCGATAAATGCCACCACGGTGAAGGCCACGGTATAACAGCGCGGCATTGACCAATGCTGACAGCGCCGTTGCCATTGCCAAACCAATGTAACCATAGAAGTAAGCAAAAATGGCATTAAATACCATGTTCGTGATCATGGCTATGATTCCGTAACGCACTGGCGTTTTAGTATCTTGACGAGCGTAATAGCCAGGGGCCAATACCTTGATCATCATGAAATTGAGTAAACCAGACGCATAAGCAAGCAGCGATAGTGATGCTTGCTCAACATCAAATGCTGAAAACTCACCACGCATGAACAATACCATTAACATCGGTTTAGCCAGCACCATCAAGCCTAGCATTGCTGGCACGCCGAGTAACAGTACCATTCGTACCCCCCAGTCCATGGTCTGAGAGAACTGTTCTGGATTTTGGTCTACGTGTTTTCGAGATAATGCAGGAAGTATGACTGTCGCAATAGCAATGCCGAACAAACCTAACGGAAACTCCAAGAGTCGGTCAGCGTAATACAACCAACTGATTGAACCCGTCGTCAAGAAGCTGGCAATGAAGGTATCAAACAATAAATTGATTTGACTGACCGAGACACCAAACAGTGCCGGTATCATCAACGTGCGAATTTTAACAACCCCAGGATCACGCCAGCCCCACTGAGGCTTAACCAGCATGCCTTCTTTATAAAGAAAAGGCAGTTGAAATAGAAACTGAATAAAGCCACCAAGAAAAACACCAATGGCTAACCCAATCTCAGGTTGAGCAAGGTTAGGCGCTAAAAACCATGCGCAGCCAATAATGGCCACATTTAAAAATACTGGGGTAAATGATGAAACCGCAAACTTACCCAAGGTATTCAATATTGCCCCAGACAATGCAACAAAGGTGATAAACCATAAGTAGGGGAACGTGATTTTCAATAATAAGCTTGCCAACTCAAACTTTGGCGCTGCCGGACCACCATTTAACCAATCAATAAACCAACCAGCGCCAAACAATGCGGTGACGACACCGGATCCTAATACACCGAGAAAAGTCACGATGGTAACAATAACCCCCAGCGTACCTGATGCACGGGCAATCAGCTGGCGTGTTTTGTCGATATCACCCGAGGCATGATATTCGGTCAACACAGGGACAAATGCCTGCGAGAAAGCCCCTTCTGCAAATAACCGCCGTAGAAAGTTCGGAATCTTATTGGCAAAAAAGAAAACATCGGCCGCAGCCCCCGCCCCCATTAGGTTTGCTACCACCACATCACGTACTAAACCAAGCACTCGCGAGACCAGTGTCATCGTACTAACAATCAGTCCTGAGCGTAAAAGACGCTTGCTCACAAAAAAAACCTCATAAAAGATGGCCCCAAAAGGTGACTTCTGAGTCCAAATGCTGGTAAAATCTGCCGCCATATTAACTGTGTTAATCCGCAAGTGCCAATTCAATTGGTTCGGCGGTTATTTGCACAAATCATTTGACATTATTCGGTTTAAGAGGCATAGTCCTCGGCCTTAAATTGTCACCGTACCAAGATTTGGAGTTATACCCTTGGCAAATATCAAATCTGCTAAGAAACGTGCGCTTACTTCAGAAAAACGCCGCCAGCATAACGCTAGCCGTCGTTCTATGATGCGTACTTTCTTCAAGAAAGTTGTTGCTGCTATCGAAGCTGGTAACAAAGAAGCTGCTACTCAAGCTTTCAATGAAATGCAACCTGTTTTGGACCGCATGGCTACTAAAGGCCTGATCCACAAAAACAAAGCTGCACGTCAAAAAGCTCGTCTAGTGACTAAAATCAAAGCTCTTTAATTTGAGTTCTGATTTTTGATAAAAAAACCGGCTTGCGCCGGTTTTTTTATATCTTCATTTTACTGTTCGCACTAAGGTCGACAGTACATACTATGAAGTAATTGGATCATAGCCTTCACTTCATCGCTTTTAAGGCGATAAAACACGGTCTGAGCCTCTTTTCTCGTTTCCACTAGACCATCACGCCGAAGCCACGCTAAATGCTGGGACAACGCTGACTGGCTAAGCCCTAGCTTATCACTCATCATCCCCACTGACATTTCTTCTTCAAGCAAATAGCAAAGAATAAACAAACGCCGTTCATTCGCCATGGCTTTAAGCAGCGCTACGGCCTTAGGAGCATTCTGCTCCATTTGCTGCAGTTCCATACTGCTACCACCTTTAAATTCAGTTAATGCTAATGTACTTAATTTATTAGGGGTTTTCTAGCCACCGACAGCAAATATTCCAACTGTTCAGCAAAAAACTGAAACCTTATTTAAACATCTTGCTAAAATCTGCCTCACATATTTTCTTCACCGCAGGGTGCATGATCATTCGCTCGGCAAAAATAACATAGTATTCTTCTTTAATTTCCTTCACTCGCCTTACTTCGCGGATATTACTATCATCTTCCAGCTCGGCGGCATAAATGGAAGGCGCAACAAACATCGACTTCTGATAGCGACCAAACGCTTTCATCAGTGCCGCATCATCAAACTCACCGAGAATATTAGGCGTAATACCCATCTGATCAAACCAATGGTGTAGCTTACGCCCCATAGCGGTACGTTGACCTGGGATCAATAGTTTGAAATCTTCAATACAAGCAGGGAAATTCAGTACAGCATCAGGTTCAGTACAAAAGAAACTCATGGTCGATTCACCCAATTTCTTACTATACAAACCTGGGCTTTGACTCGAGTCAACAGGGCAATCCGATAGGATCATATCCACTTTATGTAGAGAGAGCTGCTCAAGCAACATTTCATGAGTCGACTCATAACACCGCAGATGGATACGTTCATCTTCTGGCAACCCTTCCATCAGCACTTTACTGACGAGCCGCTTAGAGAGAGCATCCGCAACGCCCACTTCCAACAAAAGGTTCTCTCGTTGGGTGTAGTTGACGATATCAAGCATCTGGTAACTCAAGTCAAACATCTTATCGGCGTACTGGAAAACTAGCTGCCCCAGCTCTGTAGGCTCGATATTACGCCCGACTCGCTTGGTCAACTTGCCTTTTAGCCGTTCTTCTAGTGCTCGAATTTGTCCTGTAACTGTCTGTGGCGCAAGAAAAAGCGCATCAGCCGCTTTAGTTACCGACCCCTGCTTACATACCATCCAGAAGTAATATAAGTGGTTATAGTTTAAGTGAGACATCGTAAGAAACCATTATCCAAAATATCAAGTAATATCTTGTACTTAATATTACCCATATAAAAATCCCAGGGCTCAGCTTACGCTCAGGACCTGGGAGCTTCAACACTAATTACCGACTATAATACCGATAATTGGCCGTAATAGTCTATTCTGCTGACGATACTGCCTTTTTATCAACCGATACCATTCTTCGTGAGCGTTCACCAACGCGCTGTTCTAGCGCACGCGAACGGAAAGTACTGACTGGCTCAATGGCTGCCACTTGCATACTTGCTTTCCCTTGATTCAAGCCCGCAAGGTAAGCTTGGCAGACCTTACTGTCGCTTTCATGTAGACAGCTGTCATAGTCAGAAGGCACAGCAGCAACAGATGCTGATGTTAGCGTTGCGATAATAATCAAAAGTCCTTTCATAATTACCCCTCGTTTTTTGGCAACGAACGACTCAGCAAGGCATAACCAAGCAACGCCGAAATCGTCGACCCCAGTAAAATACCCAAGCGAGAATATGTACTGAAGTCTTCAGGTGCGCCGACAAAGGCCAGCGACGAAATGAAGATCGACATCGTAAAGCCGATACCACATAACACTGATACTGCAAAAATCTGTTTAAGCCCAATCCCTTCAGGCATTTTTGCCATCCCCGTTTTAATCGCGAGGTAGCTGAATGTAAAAATACCCAGTGGCTTACCAATTAATAGCCCAAGCGCGATGCCTAAAGGCAGCATGGAGGTTAAACCCGACAGTGAAACGCCTTGTAGCGAGATACCGGCATTTGCAAACGCAAACAACGGTAGGATCAAGAATGCAACATAAGGGTGCAATACATGCTCTAGGTGTTTCAACGGTGAATACGTATCAGAGCGCCCGTCCTCGCCAGATAATGGGATCGCAAACCCAAGTACTACACCTGCAAGTGTTGCATGCACACCGGATTGCAACACGCTGAACCACAACACGGCACCAACAATGACGTACCAAGATAATTTAGTGACGTTCTTTGCGTTCATCACAAACAAAGCGGTTGTTGAAGCAAAAGCGACAGCCAATGCCAGCGTAGACAGGTCACTACTATAAAACAGTGCAATAATCACGATAACGCCAAGGTCATCAATAATGGCCAACGCAAGTAAGAATACTTTCAGGCTCACAGGAACACGCTTACCTAGTAGCGCCATTACGCCGAGTGCAAAAGCGATATCTGTTGCGGCTGGAATTGCCCACCCTTGTAACGCTTGTGGATCTGTATAGTTGAACGCAACGTAAACAAGTGCAGGGGCAAGCATACCGCCGACAGCGGCAATTGCTGGAAATATTGCTTTCTCTTTAGTATTAAGCGCACCTTCAATTAACTCACGCTTAACTTCCAAACCAATCAAAAGGAAAAACACTGCCATTAGGCCGTCGTTAATCCAGTGGGCTACTGATAGCCCTGCAATATAAGTATGTAGAGTCCCGTTATAAATTTCTTGTAACGGGGAGTTTGCTATTATCATCGCAACAATCGCTGCAATGATTAAGATAATCCCGCCAGCAGACTCTAACTTTAGAAATTTACGAATCGCATCGGTCATTGACCGGAACTCCTTTAAATGAAACAAATTTTACAAATAAAATGTAAATTTAGTTTAGCCGTCACAGCACGAAATTGTTAAATCGTTTGTTCAGAAGTTACACCTCGGAAAAGCCGAGTGTTACATATGTATACAAAGCAATATCCGCACTGTCTCTATTTAAAGCCAAACTTATCACTAGTAACTGTCATAAATGCAGTAATAACCAATATAGAATCGAAAAAAAACAAATAAAACAAAAAAAATGCCTTCTTCGTACAATTAGCACACCACAACAAATACACCTTAAAAATTATAGACTTAAAATCCAAGTTCAATATTCTTTACAGTAATTAATTTCTGTTCGGCTCACAAAAGAAGCACAAATTAACTTTATGACAGGCGGTGTCATATTTCTGAAATATTCGATCTCTACCATCGCCCACAGATTTCAAAAAAATGAAACCAAAACGACATATTCCTGTCATGGAGAAATGATTATGACTACCCAAGCCACTACTGCTGAACAGCCATTGAGCAGCTCTATGCGTTGGGTCCGCTGGGCTAACCTTGTATTCATGCTGTATCTACTATTAGTTGCAGTTTCACTGGTCAGCGGCGGCTTTAAATGGTCTGTTGGCGAACAAGCAAAAACATTGTTTGAATTTGCCTCTCACCCAGTTGCAGGATTAATGATCGGCCTTGTCGCCACATCACTAATCCAGTCATCAAGCACAGTAACATCTATCATCGTTGGTTTAGTTGCTGGTGGTTTGCCTGTTGAAACAGCTATCCCTATGGTAATGGGTGCCAATATTGGTACAACGTTAACCAATACGTTAGTTAGTTTAGGCCACGCTCGCTGTAAAGAAGAGTTCCGCCGTGCATTTGCTAGTGCCACCATTCATGACTTTTTCAATCTGCTTGCCGTCATCATATTCTTACCTATCGAGATGATGTTTGGCCTGCTGGATAAAATTTCAACATGGTTAGTCTCGCCAATGATGAGCGCGGGTGACATGAGTATGGACGGCTTAAACTTTATGAAAGTGCTGACTCAGCCAGCCGTTTCTGCGATTAAAGGTCCATTGGCATCATTTGGCCAAACAGGCGGTCTAATCATGATTGCCATTGGTATTGCCATCATCTTCATGGCTATTACCGTGATGGGTAAACTCATGCGTAGCTTAATGGTAGGCCGCGCTCGAGACATCCTAAAAAGCGCTATTGGTCGAGGTCCACTCCACGGTATCGCATCAGGTACAGTGGTTACTATCTTGGTTCAGTCTTCATCAACAACGACTAGCTTGATGGTGCCGTTAGTTGGTACTGGCGTCTTAAAAGTACGTGATGTATACCCATTCACTCTGGGTGCTAATATCGGTACTTGTATCACAGCATTGCTCGCAGCAACGGCAGTAACAGGTGAGTACGCTGTCTTTGCATTGCAAATTGCTTTAGTACACTTGGTATTTAACGTCTTAGCTACCCTGCTTATCTTCGGTATTCCATTCCTACGAGAATTACCATTGAAAGGCGCTTTCTTTATCGGTGAGCTTGGGACAAAAAATAAAGCGGCTGTTGCAGGCTACCTTGGTTTAGTCTTTGTTGCCATTCCAAGCGCGATTCTAGCCCTGACTGCATAACCCATTAATTAAAAACGAAAAAAGCCCCGCATTGCGGGGCTTTTTTTTATTTCAGAATCAACCAAACAAAGGCGCACTCACAAATAAAAACAAAAGTCAAATATGTCAACTTGCACCGATGGTTACCTTTTGAAATAAACTTACACAGAAAAAGGGTATTTTATAGGCTCATGATGATGGTAGCCGACAACCTCAAAATCATCCATTGTGACCCAAGTCTCTAAGTCTTCGAGTGATTTGATCTCTGGGTTAATCTTCAGCTGCGGTAACGCAAGTGGTTCACGCTGTAGTTGTACATCACGCATTAGCTCAAGCTGATCTTCATAGATGTGGGCATTAATGATCTTGTGGTAAGCCTGACCTGGCTTTTTACCCGTGATTTGAGCGATTAACGCCAGTAGGGTATAAACTTGAATTTGATTAAAGTTAAGCCCAAGCGGCACATCACAAGAGCGCTGGTAGCTGGTTAAATACAAAGTATCACCAAGCAGTGAGAAGGTATGTGTATGCATGCAAGGGCGCAAGCAGCCCATATCAAACTCACCTGGGTTATAAAACGTCAGAATTTCACCGCGATCATCAACCCCTTTCGTGAGATTATCAACAATCTTACGGAGCTGATCAATCGTAGTGCCATCAGGCTTCTGCCAGCTGCGGCCTTGCACACCATAAACACGCCCCATGTCATCTTCACCCTTACGGTGAGGGTTGTTTAGCCAAGCTTGGTTGTCGTTGGCATTCATATCCCAGGTTTTGGTACCCAGCTGACGAAAGTCTGCTGCATTATCATACCCACGGATATAACCCAGCAATTCAGCAATCGCCGATTTCCAGAAGCTTTTCCGGGTCGTGATCAGCGGAAACTGATTATTAGCGACATCGTAGTTCAAATCGGCATTTACCACGGTCAGGCAACGCTTGCCTGTACGCTGGTTTTCAATCCATACCCCTTCGTCAACGATGCGCTGACACAGCTCTAAATATTGTTTCATCTTTCCGCTGGCCTTAATTTAACCGATAAAAATTGGTGATGATTCTACACGAAAAAGGGCAGTCCCAATAGAGACTGCCCTTTACAAGAAAACTTAACTTATCGAGCTACACGCCTAAGCCGCTTTTCCTTTCGGCTGATACTTATACGCCCAAATCATCATCAAAATACCACCAAAGACCATTGGTAATGATAAGATCTGCCCCATGCTGATCCAACCAGCAAATAAGCCAAGATGGGCATCCGGCTCCCTGAAGTACTCAGCAATAAAGCGGAAACTACCATAGCCGAATAGGAACAATCCTGATGCTGCCCCCGCTGGACGTGGCTTGCGAATAAAAATATTCAGAATAATCAGCAGTAAAAAGCCTTCAAAGAAAAACTGATAAAGTTGGGACGGATGACGAGGCAGCGGCCCTCCGGTAGGAAATACCATTGCCCAAGGCACATCTGAAACTCGTCCCCAAAGCTCGCCATTAATAAAGTTACCTAAACGCCCAACCGCTAAACCAAAAGGCACAAGAGGCGCGACAAAGTCTGCGACATTAAAGAAGGTACGGTTATGCTTTCGCGCATACCAGAACATCGCGGTAATAACACCTAGTAACCCACCATGGAATGACATTCCTCCCGTCCACACTTGAAATAAGTACAGCGGGTTAGAGACAAACAGATCAAAATTATAGAAGAGGACATAGCCGACTCGCCCACCAAGCACAACCCCTAAAAAGCCAGCAAACAATAAATCGCTTACCTGATCGCGAGTCCAACCACTGCCAGGTTTATCTGCTCGTCGATTTGCCAACCACATAGCAAAAGCAAACCCTAATAGATACATCATGCCATACCAGCGTATAGCCAATGGACCAATTTCAATCAATATCGGATCGATATTTGGAAACGTTAAATAACCTTGACTCATGTAATCATCTCAATCGACAGCAAGCACAACGTGCTTACTTTTTACTTATCCCAAAAACATCTTAATGCTGATAAACAGTAAAAAGACGGCAAATATCTTTTTTAATACTAATGTAGGCAGTTTACTGACCAATGCCGCGCCAAAGCGCGTGGTATACATTGAGGTAAGAGCAATACCTATCAATGCCGGCAAATAAACATAACCAAGACTCAATGTGGGCAATGCTTCATCCCCCACTCCTGCAATAATAAACCCACTCATGCCTGCAACAGCAATTAATGCACCTGAAAATGACGCACACCCGATTGATCTTCGCATTTCAACACCATGCCAACTCAAATAGGGGACAGTAAGTGAACCACCGCCAATACCAGCAAGGCTAGAAACAACCCCGATAACCGCACCTGAACTAAACATGCCCGTACGGCCCGGTAACGGATTTCGACCACTAAATCGCATTGAAGCTAACATTTGGCATGCCAACAACAATACTATTATGGCAAAAATCCTTGGTAATAGTTCCGCAGGCACTAGCTCTGCAACCACACTTCCGCCAAAACCACCAAGGATCACCCCTGGCGCTAAGCTTTTCACAATACCAAAATCAATATTACCCAACTTATAATGATTACGAGCTGATGCACCTGATGTTAAAACAATACTGGCTAACGATGTCGCTAACGCAATATGCATAACCAATGATGGTTCAATACCGGCTTTTGGCAATAACCAAACTAAAGCGGGCACAACAAGCAAACCGCCGCCAATTCCCAGCAAACCCGCTAACGTTCCAACTAAACAACCAAGCACTAAACACAGGCTAAATAACCACAACTCTGACTCAAAGCTTATAAGTACGGGGGGAAGCCACGCTATATTTTCGAACATTACTACTACTTACCTGCGCGGATAAAGCCGCCTAAACCATGCCCATCAACAAAGGCAATCGTATTATCACGAACCTCATCGGCATACGTCGCTGTCAACGCATATTGAGCTAGTTGCTCCATATCTTCTAACGAGATATGCCGGAGAATATACTTAATTTTTGCGACATTACGAGTATTCATACTGAGTGAACGATACCCCATTCCTATCAGTAGTAACGCCCCTATCGGATCACCCGCTAACTCACCACAGACACTGACAGGTAGCTGTAACTGCCGACTGGCATCTATAACGTGCTTCAATGCATGTAATACCGCAGGATGCAATGCATCATAAACACCCGCGACACGTGAGTTGTTCCGATCGACCGCCAATAAATACTGAGTTAAATCATTGCTTCCCACGGAAATAAAGTCGACTTTCCCCTTAAGAACAGGCAATTGGTAAAGGATTGATGGCACTTCTATCATAATACCAATACGCGGCCGCGTGAGCACTTCGCCACGTTGTTGGGCTACTTTCGCAACCTCTATATACGCTCGCTCTATCAAAGCAATCGATTCATCGAGTTCTGCAATGCCCGAAATCATGGGCAACAAAATATCCATATTACTAAGACCAATGCTCGCCCTGAGCATCGCTCTCACTTGGATCATGAATATTTCAGGGTGATCTAACGTAAAACGGATCCCACGCCAACCAAGGAAAGGGTTATCTTCCTCTATCGCCAAATAAGGTAATGGTTTATCACCGCCAATATCCAAGGTTCGCATAACCACAGGCTTATCACGGTAAGTTGATAAAATAGAATGATATTGTTGGGTTTGTTCTTCTTCAGAAGGGAAGCTACGTTGCAGTAAGAAAGGCACTTCAGTTCGGTATAGCCCAACGCCATCGACGCCTTTATTCACCGCAATACTGGTGTCGGCACTCAGACCGGCATTTAAATGGATCTGAATACGATGATTATCACGTGTCGAAGCGGGTTGATCGAGCCCATCTTCGACCACTTTTGCAAGCTCATTTTCTTCTTTCAGCAGCCGCGTATATTCTGCTAATACATGCCGGTTGGGATTGACAAGAAAATCACCTCGATAACCGTCAACAATCACTTGGCAGTTATGGATTTTCTCAGGAACAAAATCAACCCCCATAATTGCCGGGATCCCTAATGCCCGCGATAAAATAGCGGCATGAGAGTTCGCTGCACCTTCTTGTGAGACAACAGCAGCAAGTTTGCCTTTAGGGATACTTGCGAGCATGGCGGCAGTTAATTCTCGTGTGAGCAATACAACGGGCTCTTCCCATTGATGCTCAGCAACATTTTCATTATGAAGGAAATATAATAAGCGTTGACCTAATTCACGAATATCATGCGCGCGCTCTTTTAGGTAATTGTCTTTCATTTGAGCAAAGCGCGTCGAGTAGTTTTCCACCACCTGCCGAATTGCCCATTCTGCTAAATCGCCACCAGACACTTTGGCAAATAAATCTTTTCGCAGCATCGGATCGTTGAGCAAATGACTGAATAAGTCGAAAATAGCCAAGGTTTCTTTGTGTAACTCACTATCAAACCGCTTTCTCAATCGGCGGAATTCAGCGCTGGCTAATTCAATCGCAATACTCAATCGCTCTTGTTCAGACTCGCGGTCAAGGCAAGATGCAGGGTAAACCAACTCCAGCCTTGGCTGGTTATCGTCCCACCAAGCCCGAGCAACAGCAACCCCCGTTGAAGCCGCAGAGCCAACTAAATGCAAGCCGTTGTGCTGATCAAGCCACATACCTTGTGCTTTCGCATGCGCCAACAAAACAGCAAGCTGCGCCGCCAACGTAACCATGAAAGACTCTTCACTTTCATCAAATTCACGTTGCTGGCGCTGCTGAATAACCAATACACCCAAAACTTGGCGTTGGTGAATAATAGGCGTACCGAAGAACGAGCAGAAAGATTCCTCCCCCGTCCCCGGAAGATGCTTGAAGTGGGGGTGGTGGCGGGCATCGGCAACGTTTATGGGTTCAGCACGCTCTCCGACTAATCCAACTAACCCTTCACCAAACGCAAGTCCAACATGGCGATGAGGTTTTTTCAGCCCTTGTGTCGCCATCAAGGTATACTGCTGACGTTTATGATCAGCAATATAAATGGAACAGCACTCTGTTTTCATTGCTCGACAAGTACTAATAACCAACTGATCCAATGCTTCGATCAAATTAGGGGCACTTGCTACTTTTTCGACAATTTCTCTCAGTTGCGTCAGCATATCTCGCCTTGTCCCACTTTATGCTGGGGTATCCCATTTTATGGCTAGGTTACCCTCGCTTACCCCGGCGCTTTTTACGTTCTTTAAACGGCATTGCCATAGCAGCAAACTCTTTTAGTGCGCGACGGTAGACATCACGCTTAAAAGACACAACCTGCCTAACCGGATACCAATAACTGACCCACCGCCAGCCATCAAATTCCGGCGTACTGCCGCGTTGCATATTAACCTTTGACTCATCACATTCTAAACTCAGCAAAAACCACTTTTGTTTTTGTCCGATACAAACAGGCTTAGAGTCCCAGCGAACCAATCGCTTGGGTAATTTATAGCGAAGCCAATGACGACTTGACGCCAAAATTCGTACATCTTTCTTGGTTAGCCCCACTTCCTCGTAGAGCTCCCGGTACATGGCTTGCTCCGGGGTTTCCCCTTCATCAATGCCACCTTGCGGAAACTGCCAGGAATGTTGTCCATATCGTCGAGCCCAGAATACTTCGCCATGGCTATTACAGATCACAATACCCACATTTGGGCGGTATCCATCGCCATCAATCACTGGACGACCTCAAGTATAAATCTTTATTAATAGTGATTTTTTCACAGACCACCCTATGGGTAAACAAACATTCTAATTTATCAGCGCTTTTTCCTACCCAAGCCTCATATTCTGGATAACTCCCCTACACAGTTTGTTTTATAAACAGTCAAATGAGACCTAGGGCACATTTATACACGTTTTCTGTGGATAGATTTGTGAAGAAGCCTTAAACACCCTGAAAAAACAATCATAACGAAATAAAAAAAACATAGGTGCAAAAATCAAAACAGCTTCAATTAAGAATTTAAAACAATCACTTAAAAAAATATCATCACTTAAAATAGCCATGAACATTGTGATTAATAAAAGCCAAAATACCGATCGGTTAAAGATCAACCAATCCTGACTTTACCCACAACAAACAATCAACACCGATGAAAAACACACCACAACAGTGCTCAATAAGCCAGCTAATACCTGTATAAATAGTCAGTAATGATAAAATGAAATAAATTTGCCACTCATCCTGTGGATATCTTTATAAAAGATCATATTTTCATCACTACGTCATACCACTTTCACTCGTTCGCTTGTATGTACCCCAAGCAAAACACACAAACAATAACCATTAAATCAATAACTTACACCTCACCTTTATGCATATAAAACCACGTTTTAACAGCAGATCGAAAATGATCGTCTATTTTTTCATCAATATGTTATTTTCTACTTAATTCCAGATTCGGCTTTTGTTTTGGCTATGGTAGGATCCCTCCCCCGTTATCGATGGTATCGAATATGCGCTCAACCCCCACAACAGAACATGAGTTACTCACAAGGGCTCAGGCACTTGCAGGCTTAACGCTTGGCGAACTCGCCCATGACGCCGGTATCGTTCCTCCCCCCGATCTAAAGCGCGATAAAGGGTGGGTAGGACAGTTGCTGGAATGGCATTTGGGCGCGACAGCAGGCAGCAAACCCGTGCCTGACTTTGTTGAACTCGGTATCGAGCTAAAGACGATTCCAATCGGTTACAATGGTCGCCCCCTTGAGACGACATTTGTCTGTGTCGCGCCACTCATTGGCCTACAGGGGCTTAGTTGGGAAAATAGCCATATTCGCCATAAGTTAGCTAGAGTTTTGTGGGTACCAGTAGAAGGAGAGCGTGATATTCCCCTGGCTGATCGCCATGTCGGCTCGCCGTTACTTTGGAGTCCATCGCTCGAAGAAGAGCTTCAGCTTAAACAGGACTGGGAAGAGTTAATGGATATGATCGTACTTGGCCGAGTTGAACAAATCACGGCACGCCATGGTGAAGTACTGCAACTCAGACCCAAAGCAGCAAATAGCAAAGCGTTAACCGAAGCGTATGGTGCGAATGGGCAACCAATCAAGATCTTACCACGAGGTTTTTACCTCAAAACACACTTTACGGCAGGGTTACTGGAACGCTACTTTATTATCTAACCCTATAGAGAAATGGTCATATCCTCGCGACACTTAGAGACTAGCCCGTCAGGTGAAAATTCATCATAGGGATCGGTTACCCGTAAAATAACGGAACGAAAACCAAGCGGACGTAAAAAGTTTTTGGCTTGCTCAATCGACTGAAATTTGATCATTTCATCGCTATCACCTTTTAACGGAACAAGCTTATTTTTAAACTCAACTTCAACCAAATAATCAGAGCATCCCGCATAACTGGTTAAAATACACATCGGCAATTGGCCATTATCAGCTTTGCTCCAATGCTTAAGTTGTGACAACTTCATACACTCTCCCTGCCGTCAATACCACCGTTTCTGTATTAACTATATACTAAAGTAGCCACTATGATATCAGCGTAGCCAATATGCTGGGCACTCAAACTGCTTTCACCCACAGAAAAGTCACGGTATATTCAAATGAGACTAACTGCCTATCATTGGTATTAGATAATCAGTCCAAGGAGGGCTCATGAAATACCACAAAATTCCTCACTCGACCCTTGAGGTGAGCAAAATCTGCCTTGGCACAATGACTTTTGGTGAGCAAAATGGTGAAAATGATGCACATAACCAGTTAGATTTCGCTTTCGAGCGTGGCGTGAATTTCATTGATACCGCAGAGATGTATCCAGTCCCACCCAAATCAGAAACCCAGGGTGCTACCGAACGCTATATTGGTAGCTGGTTAAAAAAAACCGGAAACCGAGACAAAGTCGTATTAGCGACGAAAGTTGCAGGCCCTCGTAATACTCCTTATATCCGTAACGACATGGCACTTGATCGCCGTAATATTCACGATGCCGTCGAAGATAGTCTAAACCGGCTTGAAACCGAGTATATCGATCTTTACCAATTGCACTGGCCGCAACGCGAAACCAATTGCTTTGGGCAGCTAAATTATCAATATAAAGAAGATCACTCTGGTGTGACGATCACCGATACCCTTGAAGCACTGGCTGAGTTAGTGCGTGCAGGAAAGATACGCTATATCGGTCTATCAAATGAAACACCATGGGGGGTGATGTCTTACTTAAAGCTCGCTGAAAAACATGAACTACCACGTGTGGTAACCATCCAGAACCCGTATAACCTGCTCAATCGTAGCTTTGAAGTCGGTCTTTCTGAGATCAGCCACCATGAAGGGGTCGAATTACTGGCATACTCTCCACTCGCCTTTGGGGCTCTGAGTGGTAAATACCTTCAGGGTAAACGCCCTAAAGGTGCTCGCTGTACACTGTTCGAGCGCTTTTCTCGCTACTTTAATCCGCAAGGTATCGCAGCAACAGAAGCCTATGTTGATATCGCCCACAAACACGGCCTTGATCCAGCCCAGATGGCACTGGCTTTCGTTAATCAACGCCCTTTTGTAGCATCAAACATTATTGGCGCAACCAACTTACAGCAACTAGAAAGCAATATTGAAAGTATCGAGTTAACACTCTCTGATGCCGTACTTGCCGATTTACAAGAGGTTGGGATCCAATATTCTAATCCATGCCCGTAACGAACAGCTTGATGCCGTGTTAACTCGTTCAGTGAAACAGCTACATAACAACTGACTAAAAATACACTAATAAAAAAAAGCCTCCGTATATACGGAGGCGAAAAACATTAGCTCAACCAACGTCGGTTAATACCTTTGTTGATGTCCGATAACTCTACCCCAATTCCTTCTACTTACCCTACTTCACTTTCGTCGCAAAGCGTTGGTAAGTGTTACGAACCATGTCTAGTAACATCAACAATCATTCCCCACGCTGTCTCCCCCCCCTGCTCGCAAGCAGAGGGGACGATTACGTCGCAAATTTCGATTGATACCTCCTCCTAAGATGGCGTACCTTGCGGCTAGCAGGCGTTGAAACCAAATGACTCGCAACGCGTCGATCTTTGCTGATGCCAATATCATTAAGCATATGCTCTGATAGATGAGGCAAATACACTTTCACCCGACGATGCTCACGCCGCCATGCGGCATCTTCTTGATGAAGGTCGAGTTGAACAAAAAATACTGCAAGACGTAAATAGACTGATTGGCGCATAGTGGTACTCTCCATACAATGATTAATATTGAAGGGACGAGAAACACTGCCGTTTCAGGCTGACAACTTAAGTAAAACTTAACTAGCCGCGACAGTGATCCGCGGCCCATTTACACAGCGGATTGCCGTTAATGAATTGGTTGTTTCGAGGTATCACCGGCTGAACAGGTGCATATAAGAGATATCAGTCGCATCGTATGTTCCTCCGGTAATAAGTTATGAAGAAGTGAAATATGGTTTAATTTTAAACAACACTGATTATAAAACAAGCACATAATTGCCAATACAGAAACAAAACAATTATCTTCTGTATCCAGCCTCATGGGTTGGCACGAAACTGAAATATTCATCTAACTGACTATAATATTTAGAGAAAGCTACCATGAACGCAACGGAGGTAATGTCGCTACGTCAACTCACCCCTGACGAAAATGGCGCGGCGGCGGGACTAAGTCATGCTTATTCAATAATCGATACATCGTCGCTCGAGAAACCCCTAGCTCTCTGGCTGCCGCAGAAATTTGCCCCTTATTATTTTCCAATACACTCAGCAATGCACTACGCTCAGAGTCTTCTCTGATTTTTTTAAGGCTCTGCTTATCATCAGCCAGCCGCGGTAAGTCAAAATGATCCGATAATAGCTCTTTCCCTTCCGCTAAAAGAATTGCTCGCTTAATTTGACTAATGAGCTCCCTGACATTTCCAGGCCAAGAATAGCTGGATAACAGCTTTTTACTTTCACTACTAAGCTGTTTCGCCTGACTGTTATATTGTCGAGAAAACTTCAACAATAAATACTCTGCTAATAAGATGATGTCTTCCCCGCGATCCCGCAATGATGGGACGCTTAAGCTCAATACGTTCAACCGGTAATACAGATCTTCACGTAGCGTGCCTTCTTCCAATAGTTCCTCCAACGAGTAACGCGTTGAAACAATCAAACGTACATCTGATTCGACTTGGTGCCCGTCAACAGACATAAAGTGGCCATCTTGTAGGAAACAAAGTAGCTCTTGCTGCCGCTCATCGTCTAACGACGAAATTTCATCGAGAAATAACGTGCCTTTATTCGCCACGTTAAAACAACAGTCTCCACCCAGCACATGGCTATCATCAACTAGCCAGTCAGATCTCAATGTTTCGCAATTAATACCTATAAATGCCGATTTTGCCCTTGTTGAACCTTGGTGGATAGCTTGAGCAACCAACTCTTTGCCTGTGCCGATTTCACCAAGTACAAACACTGGCATATCGGCAACAGCCATCCGCTTGACTTGATGGCGAAGCTTTTTCATGGCGGCTTGATCACCTTGTAATCCGTGCTGACCAAACTGCCCCAATTCAGGCCATACTCGCCGTTCCAGCTGCAGCATACCTAGCTGATGACCAATGGTTTTAAGTAACTGAGATTCAGGTACGGGCGCAGTAAAATAGTCGATACAGAAACTGACAATAAACTGGCAAATCGCATCATTGCTAAGCTGATCTTCTCGTGCAACAGCTAACCAACGTGCCTGTTTATTGCGATTAACTACGCCGGCGATCCCAGCTAAACTAAAGTCATCTCGAGTGAGATCCACAACACCGATACAAGGCCCAACCTCTAGCAGCAAGGCTTCCGCGGTACGCAAGTCATAGCAACGATGACATAGCCAACCAACCTTCTCTAGCGATGCTATCCAAGGAACATCACCGCCTCCAAGGACGACCAACGTCCCTAATACCGAACTATGCTTATTCGATACCCTTTTCATCAACACCTTCCTTTGCGAGCGCCAAGGACAAAGCCTTTATTCAACGATAGCACCTTATTTAAACCAAAAATATTTAGCGAATCATAATTGGCCTACAACACCAAGTGCAACAAGTTTGCTATCGTAAGTATAGCTGGCTATCAACTTTCGTATAAATTGTGGTACCAAAACGCAAAAAAGCGCCCAAAGGCGCTTTATTCCGAACACAATGTTGCGACTTAACTCACTGTCACAGCTTCTGGCTGCTCAGCTTGAGATTCAACACCGATTTCATTCTCACTTTTTGCCACAATTGTATTAACCGCAGTATCACCAACAACATTTGAACTCGTACAGAACATGTCATTAATACGGTCGACAGCGGCAACAATTGCCAAGCCTTCTGGCGGTAAACCTAGTTGGTGAAGCAATACACCGACCATGACAACACCACCACCCGGTACGCCACCAGCACCAATTGAAAGCAATAGAATAGTCAGACCCAATGTAAAGATATCGGCACTATTAATTGGCTGACCAAAGGCATTTGCGACAAAAATCGTTGCTAGTGCGATATAGATAGAAACGCCTGACATGTTCATCGTTGCACCCAATGGCACACCAAAGCCAGCCACTGATTTAGAGACACCAATCTTGTCTGTCAACGTGCGCATGGTAACTGGAATTGTCGCGTTTGAACTTGCTGTCGATAGAGAGAACAAGATCTGCTCGCGGGTATGACGAAGAAATTCCGATGGCTTGATGCCTGTTGTCAGACCAACCATCATTGGGTAGAAGACGAAAATCCAGAACACCAGCATTGCAACAACCAAGGCGACATAACCAGCTACTGACATCAAGGTATTGGCATCAAGTGTCGCACCCAATTGGATCATCAGGGCAAATACACCAAACGGTGCCAGACTCATCACAAGGCCAACTAACTTCATCATGATTTCGTTAGCCATTTTAAACGTTTTAATCGCTGGGCCACCACGGCTATCAAGCGCCTGAATTGCAAGACCTGTCAGGATCGCCATGAAGATAATTTGCAGCATATCTCCGCTGGCAAAAGCTTGTATTGGATTACTCGGTACGATGTTAACGATCAAAGAAAAGATATCAGGTGTTTCTGTAGTGGTCAGCTCAACCGCTTCAGACACCGTGCCTGCAAGGTTCGCATCAGCGCCCGGCTGGAAAATCATGCCCACCGTTAATGCTGCAGTGATCGCGATGATGGTGTTAATAATGTAAAGGGCAAAAGTTTTACCACCGAGGCGACCGAATGCCGTGATGTCTTTAAGATCAACAATACCGCATACAATCGAAACATAAACCAAAGGCACGACCAACAACTTGATCAGTGATACAAACATCCCACCAGCACCTTCAGCTAAGCCAAGGGCATAGGTATCCATTAATGTAACGCCGTTAAACAAGTACTGAATTGCCGTACCAATAATCAGACCGGCAAACAGTCCTACAAATATCTTTCCTGATAGCGATTTCTTCATCGTCCATCTCCAGTTGGTTGTGCTTGTTAATATCTTGTTTACTTCCCATTCCCACTGTAAACCGTAGGATTGGCCGACATTTTACATAGCCAAACAAAAGATGAAAGACGCTTGGTTACATTTTTTAAACAAATGAAACACAAAATCAAAGAGTATTCATTAACTTTAAAAACAGAACAATTCACTAAACACCATGAAAAACCGTCACTTATTCACATGGTAAATAGAATAAAGCATGGCAGAATGTCATTCTGTTTAGATTAGGTTGAAATAGCGAAATTGTGCATCCGATCACAGTGTAAAATCGACAAACAGGACAAAAAGTAAACTATTTCCACTATTGGAAATATAGTGATGGACTTGAAATAAGTGAGGGCTTGGAGAGAAAAGTCATAATGGCGACGAAAAAAAACCACCTCGAAAGGTGGTTTTCAAAAACAAATATCGCTTGAAATTAAGCGTTGTTTTGCGGGCGCATCGCAGGGAACAGGATCACATCACGAATGGTATGCGTGTTGGTAAACAGCATTGCTAAACGGTCAATACCAATACCTTGGCCAGCCGCTGGCGGTAAGCCGTGCTCTAGTGCGGTAATGTAATCAGCATCGTAGAACATTGCTTCGTCATCACCCGCATCTTTCGCATCAACCTGTGCTTTAAAGCGCTCATCTTGGTCTTGAGCATCGTTAAGCTCAGAGAAACCATTTGCAACTTCACGGCCACCGATGAAGAACTCAAAGCGGTCAGTAAAGAATGGGTTGTTATCGCTACGACGTGCAAGCGGTGAGATATCTGCCGGGTAACCCGTGATGAATGTTGGTTGAATTAGCTGTGGTTCAGCTGTTTCACCAAAGATTTCTTCAAGTAGCTGACCGCAAGTCCAGAAGCTTTCCACTTCAACATGAACAGATTTCGCAATCTTAACCATTAGGTCGCGATCTTGAACGCCTTCTTCTGTTAGCGCTTGGATATCTGCATGATCTGGATTGTAGTGTTTGATAGCATCAAGCATTGTCATACGTGCATATGTGCCGCCAAACTCAACCATTTCATCGCCGTAAGGCATCGCAGATGAACCAAGTACTTCTTTCGCAACCGTCGATAGCATCTCTTCCGTCAGATCCATCAGATCTTTGTAATCTGCGTACGCCATGTAGAATTCCATCATGGTGAATTCTGGATTATGACGTGGCGATAAACCTTCATTGCGGAAGTTACGGTTTACTTCGAATACTCGCTCGAAACCACCAACAACCAGGCGCTTCAGGTAAAGCTCTGGTGCAACACGCAGGTACATATCGATGTCTAGCGCGTTATGGTGCGTGATGAATGGACGTGCTGTCGCACCACCCGGGATCACGTGCATCATTGGTGTTTCTACTTCCATGAACTGCTTAGAGACCATGAAGTTACGGATAGCGGTTACCAGCTTAGAGCGGATAATAAACGCAGTACGAGAATCTTCGTTAACGATCAGATCAACATAACGCTGACGGTAACGCATCTCTTGATCCGTAAGACCGTGGAATTTCTCTGGTAAAGGACGAAGTGCTTTGGTTAACAATTCGTACTCATTCATGTTCACGTAAAGATCGCCTTTACCTGACTTATGCAGTGTACCTTTCACACCGATGATGTCACCGATATCTAGACCAGAATACTTTTCTTTTAGTTCTTTCTGTACGTCTTTCGCAGCGTATGCCTGAATACGACCAGAAACATCTTGAATAGCTAGGAATGGACCACGCTTAGCCATAACACGGCCAGCAATAGCAACAACGTTGCCTGCTTCTTCTAGCTCTTCTTTATTCAATTCGCCAAATTTAGCCTGCAGGTCTGCCGCTAGGCTATCGCGACGAAAATCATTCGGGTGGCCATTTGCTTTGCAGTTCCCGCGAATCATATCCAGTTTCGCGCGACGCTCAGCAATCAGCTTATTCTCATCTTGTAATTGATCAGTCATGGGTTAACCTTAAATGTTTTAACCGAAGTTCGGTTACAGACCTGATTTCAGGCTGGCTTCAATAAAACGGTCTAAATCGCCGTCAAGTACTGCTTGGGTATTTCGATTTTCTACCCCAGTACGTAAATCTTTAATGCGGGAATCATCCAATACGTATGAACGAATTTGGCTACCCCAACCAATGTCTGACTTAGAGTCTTCATTGGCTTGCTTCTCAGCATTTTGCTTTTGCATCTCAAACTCGAACAGTTTTGCTTTCAACTGCTTCATCGCTTGTTCTTTGTTCTTGTGCTGAGAACGGTCATTCTGACACTGCACCACAATGTTGGTTGGAACGTGCGTAATACGTACCGCTGATTCCGTGGTGTTTACGTGCTGACCACCCGCTCCTGATGCTCGGTATACATCGATACGTAAATCAGAAGGGTTAATTTCAATGTTAATGTTGTCATCAACTTCTGGGTAAACAAACGCAGAAGCAAATGATGTATGACGACGGCCACCTGAATCAAATGGGGATTTACGCACTAAACGGTGAACACCGGTTTCAGTGCGTAGCCAGCCGTAGGCATACTCACCTACAAGGCGAATAGTTGCTGATTTTAGACCTGCAACATCACCAGCAGAAACTTCGATGATCTCAGTTTTAAAACCTTTCGCATCTGCCCAACGTAAATACATACGTAGCATCATCGATGTCCAGTCCTGAGCTTCTGTACCGCCCGAGCCTGCTTGTAGGTCGATGTAACAATCTGATGCATCGTATTCACCCGAGAACATGCGGCGGAATTCAAGCTTAGCTAGCTTTGCTTCCAACTCGGCCAGTTCAGGCTCAATTTCATCAAATGTTTCTTGATCGCCTTCTTCTACCGCTAATTCAAGTAAACCCGCAACGTCTTCAACGCCTTGGTCTAGTTGATCGATAGTTTCAACCACGGCTTCTAATGCTGCGCGTGATTTACCTAGAGCTTGAGCGCGTTCAGGCTCATTCCATACTGCTGGTTGCTCTAGTTCTGCATTGACCTCTTCTAGTTGCTCTTTCTTAGCATCATAGTCAAAGGTACCCCCTAAGGATATCAGTACGTGCTGACACATCCTCAAGTCGGTTTTTAATTGGATTAATCTCGAACATTGCCACTCTTCATCGCCGAAATGATCATAACCGAAGGATTCTATCGAATTGTAGATAGAATATACAGAGGAGAAGAAAGGTTATCGGTGATTTTATTTTTCTAGCTTGGTCACAGAAACAGATAACTTACGAACTTGAAATATTCTGTTTACTCTGATTTGTCAGCAGGTAGCCGTATCACTACCTGCTAATATGACTCACACCGCCAATTTCTGGTATTTCGAACAAACCAGTACGGTGTTAATTCGCCTACAGGGCCGAGAGGTGCTCAATCATTAATTGGGCGCTGCAATTGCCACGGAACTCGTTCACATCTAAACGGTATACCAATTCAACTTGCTGTACCGACGCATCAGGCCAACGACGTACATCAATATTAAACGCGATACCATCAATAACCCCGCCTCCCTCTAATGGCTCAAGCATCACTTTCAGGTGTTTCCCGCCGACTAACTTTTGATGCAGTAAACGGAAACGGCCATCAAACATGGGTTCAGGGAATTGTTGTCCCCACGGGCCACCAGCACGAATAAGCTCAGCAGTCTGCAAGTTAAGCTCTTGCGAATTCAATGCGCCATCTGTCAGTAAAACACCTTTTAATGCATCACTATCGAGTTCTTTACGTACTGCAGCATCAAAAGCTTGGCTGAAAGCATCCAATTTATCTTCAGACACGGTTAGTCCAGCGGCCATCGCATGACCACCAAACTTGAGGATCATCCCAGGATTTTGGGTATCAATGGAGTCGAGTACATCACGCATGTGCAATCCAGGAATGGAACGGCATGAACCTTTGATTTCTCCCTTACCCGCATCGGCAAAAGCTATGACTGGTCGGTGGTAAAGTTCTTTGATCCGTGAAGCTAGAATCCCTATCACTCCCTGATGCCAATCGCGTTGAAACAGTACTAAACCGTAAGGCATATCCTGTTTATTAAACTTAAGTCGCTCACAAATCGCGAGGGCTTCTTCTTTCATTCCCTGTTCAATTTCTTTACGGGTTTGGTTTAAAGCATCTAACTCTGATGCCATTCGACGCGCTGCTTGAATGTTGTCACACAACAACAACTCAACGCCAAATGACATATCATCCAATCGCCCTGCGGCATTGATCCGCGGGCCAAGTGCAAAGCCTAAATCGCTGGCAACTAAACGCGCCGGATCACGATTGGCAACTTCAATCAGCGCTCTGATCCCCGGTCGGCATTTACCAGCACGAATACGCTGTAACCCCTGATGCACCAAAATACGGTTGTTGCCATCTAACGCCACAACATCTGCCACGGTGCCCAGCGCAACCAAATCTAATAGCTCTGCCAGGTTCGGCTCAGCAATACCTTGAGCGGCAAACCAACCTTCTTTACGCAAGTCAGCCCGTACCGCCAGCATAAGGTAAAATGCAACACCAACCCCACACAGTGCCTTTGATGGAAAGTCACACTCATGCAGGTTGGGGTTAACAATGGCATCAGCCTCGGGCAATGTATCACCGGGTAAGTGATGGTCAGTTACCACCACTTGGATCCCTTTCTCTTTTGCCGCTGCAACACCAGAAATAGACGAGACACCGTTATCAACCGTCATGATCATTTCTGCACCACGAGCCGCTGCCTGCTCAACCACATCAGGGCTTAAGCCATAACCATCTTCAAATCGATTCGGTACTAAGTAATCGACATTTCGGCTCCCGAGCATTCTAAGCGCAAGAACAGATAAGGCTGAGCTGGTTGCCCCATCGGCATCAAAATCACCCACAACAATGATCCGGCGCTGCTCAGCCAAGGCCGCTTTTAGCAAATCAACCGCAGGCTGAATACCATGCAGCTGATTAAAGCCCAGTAAGTGGCGAGCCCCTTTTTCAAGCAGGGTTTCATTGATAATCCCTCGACTCGCATAAATGCGCTGCAACAAGGGATGAGTGGCATCAGTAAACTGGCTGGTATCCGCCTCAGGACGGCGCTTTATCTCAATCATCAGGATAATCTTATTGGCAGGAAATTCAGTGATTAGAATCGGTCAAAATTCTTACTTATGTTAGGCATTATACGCAAATTGCCTCAACATGCTTACTCAGAAAGCAGTCTCGCTTGGAAAAAAACAACCCGAGCCAGCGAACTGACTCGGGTTGTCGAATAAAGCATATTGGGTGATTAGATTAGCTTTTGCTATCTAGCATCTTGCGCAGCATATCGGCTGGCTGATAACCCGGTAGCATCGTACCGTCGGCTAACACCATCGCAGGCGTACCACTCACGCCCATTGCAACACCAAGTTGATAATGCTTACGAACAAGATCCTCACGTTGTTTCACACCGCTAGGGTCAAAGCTGCCGTTTTTCGCATCATTCATCGCCTCTGCTGGGTTCTTTGCTCCCCAAATAGCGCTCATCTCACCAAAGTTACGTGAGCGTTCACCGCCACGGGGGAAGGCAAGGTATCGGATAGTAATGCCTGCATCATTATAGGCTTGCATTTCATTATGCAGTTTGCGGCAATAGCCACAGCTGGTATCGGTAAAGACGGTGACGACATACTTTTCATCTTTTGCTGGGTAGATGATCATTTCATCTTCCATGCCAGCTAGCTTACCTTTATTCTGCTCCGCCATCTTTTGTTCTGTCAGGTTTAGCGGCTGTACACCATCATTCTGATAAAGGTGTCCAGCAAGGAAATAGCCACCATCGTCAGATACATACACAATGCCACGCTCAGTAACCACTTCGTTAATACCCGGAAGTGGCGAGGAGCTGATCGACACTGGCGTAAGCCCAATACCACTCAGCTTACTTGTGATCGCGGCTTCATCAGGCTTGGCTGATGCTGTAAAGGCAGTCATAACCACCGCTGTCGCAAGTAACGTACGGCCAAAAAAGCGCATTCGACGATTTCCTTTCAAAATAAAATAAGATACAGAGTAAGACCTTAAGAGGCTAAAAAACTTTCAAAGTTCAATAAAAACTTACCCTCGAATTTATCATTATAACCAATCCTAATAACAAGCAACCAGTATAAAGACACATAAAACACTTAGGCTCTTGGGTGATGCGTACCATGTAGCTGTTTTAGTCGCTCGGAAGCAACGTGTGTGTAAATTTGTGTTGTCGACAGATCACTGTGGCCAAGTAGCATCTGGACTACACGCAAGTCAGCCCCATAGTTAAGAAGGTGCGTCGCAAAGGCGTGGCGCATCACATGGGGTGAAAGCGTTTCGGAGTCGATACCTGCAATAACCGCATAATGTTTAATTCGATACCAAAAAGTCTGACGTGTCATTTGTCTTGCTCGTCGGCTAGGGAATACAACATCAGAGCTTTTTTCCCCCAATAACTGAGGGCGACCAGAATCGATAAATTGCTCAATCCAGTCTATGGCATTTTCCCCCATAGGCACGAGGCGCTCTTTATCGCCTTTACCCGTCACCCTTACAACCCCTTGCCGCAAACTGACGTTTTCCATCGTCAAGCTCACCAGCTCAGTAACACGCAATCCCGTCGCATAAAGCAGTTCTAACATCGCTTTATCACGTAGCTCGATAGGATCATTGGGATCGGGGGCGTCAAGCAGCGCATCGACTTGCTCTTCTGTAATATCTTTGGGTAAGCGTTGAGGTAATTTCGGACTGACCAGCATCGCACTCGGATCATCATCACGTACTTTTTCACGATGCAAATACTGGAATAAACGACGAATAGCAGAAACCATGCGGGCACGTGATGTTTGCTTATAGTCAGCATCAAACAGCCACTGCTGATAACGCTGCAGATCATCGACCGAAATGTTATCTAAACTCAGCCCCTGATCATCCACCCAATTTCCCAATTTTTTGAGATCGTTACGATACGACATCAGCGTATTTTCTGATAGTCCTCGCTCCATCCACATCGCATCGAGAAACCGCTCGATGATCACATCATCATTTTCCACTCAAACCTCAATATTCCTACGACTGTGATTTGGCAAGCCATCACCAAACACATGGATAAATACACAGTGGTTATATGGTAGTCGATTTCCCAAATAAAGTAACGACTCTTTGTTATTGGGCGAGAACGGCCTTCGATTTGACTCAATATTAGTCAAGCGACCAGAAGCTAGGTAGAATCGTTATTATTATTGTTTACCCGCAACACATTGGACTCGCAGTATGAAGATTGGCTTATTCTATGGCTCTACCACTTGTTATACCGAAATGGCAGCGGAGAAGATCCGTGAGTGTATTGGTGACGAACTGGTCGAACTGCATAACATCAAAGAAGCAGATATCAGTACCATGAACCAGTTTGACATGCTGATTCTGGGTATCTCGACGTGGGACTTTGGTGAGCTGCAAGAAGACTGGGAAGCGGTGTGGGAACAACTAGACGGGTTACAACTTGATGGTAAGGCCATCGCGCTGTTTGGTTTAGGAGATCAAGAAGGCTATACCGAATGGTTTCTTGATGCGATGGGTATGCTGCATGAAAAATTACTACCGACTGGTGCTAATTTTGTGGGCTACTGGCCTAATCAAGGCTATGAGTTCGAGGCTTCTAAAGCCCTAACTGAAGATAAAGAATACTTTGTTGGCTTAGCATTAGATGAAGACACTCAATTTGAGCTCAGTGATGACCGCATTACAACATGGTGCGAACAAATTTTGACGGAATACAGCGAGACGTTATAAGCAATACATCTGTTGGCTTGGGTACATTACTGGCTAGCAAATAAAAACGGGATGCCAAGGCATCCCGTTTTAGCATTACTTAACCATTAAGCTGCTTGGCGCTCTTGCTGAGTACTCTTTTTCGCACCAACGAAATAGGTAATTACAAGGGCAGCAAAGGTCGGCATTAACCATGCCATGCCGTAGTCAAACAGAGGCAACACTCGGAAAGCAGACACATTAAAGCCAGCCACTTTTGCCGCATCAATCAAGCTAAATGACAATGCAACAATCATTACCACGCGGTAAGACAATTGAGGGTTTGGTAGCCACTTACGAATAAACGTAAGAATAACTAATGCCATGGCAATTGGGTAAAGTGCAAATAATGCAGGTAACGATAGAACAATCAATTGATTCAGCCCAACGTTTGCAACGACACAACACGCAACTGATAGTAATACAACCCACTTTTCGTAAGACCAGCTTGTTAGCGATGAGAAATACTCAGAGCACGCGCTGATCAAGCCAACTACCGTCGTTAAACATGCCAACAGTACGATTAATGACAGCATCATCTGACCCGCTGGACCAAATAACGCAGCAACGTAGATGGCTAAAATGTCACCACCGTTAGACGCACCCGCAGCAATGTTGACGCTGGTTGCACCTAAGTAGAATAGCGAGATATAGACAAACGCCAGACCAGAAGCAGCAATTAAGCCCGCAAGAATAAGGTATTTGCGTGTTGCAGCCTCATCCGTTACACCTTTACTACGTACAGCATCCACAATCACCATACCAAATAGCAGTGCAGCAACAGCATCAAGCGTGTTATAGCCCTCAACAAAGCCTTTAATAAATGGCATGTCGATATAGTCACCTTTCGCCGCTTCAATTGCATCTTGCGGGTTAATCAGTACAGAAACGGCTAACACAATCAGTGCAACAAACAGAATTGGCGTTAGGAATTTACCCACTAAATCCACCAAGTTGCCACGAGAGCGAGAAAGGAACAGCGCAATAGCAAAAAAGACAATAGAAAATAAAGTTAGGCTAAGCTGTCCAGCATCGGTAATAAACGGTTTTACGCCCATCTCGTAGGCAACAAGCCCAGCACGAGGTGCAGCAAACGCAGGGCCAATGACAATAAAAATCATCACCGCAAGGAAAGTGGCCACTTTCGACGGTAGATCTTGTGTCATGCCTTTCCAGCCGCCAGCAACAGCAACGGCAATGATTGCCACTAACGGTAGGCTAACACCCGTAGAAAGAAAACCCAGCATTGCCGGAATTAAATGATCACCAGCTTGTTGGCCCGCTTGAGGCGGAAATATGATATTACCTGCGCCAAGGAAAAATGCGAAGGTCATAAAACCCAACGCCATGATGTCTGTTACTTTGAGTGTTTTTTTCAAACTGCACCTTCCACTCGTTAATGATGATATGTCTGCATGTGTTTATAAGAATTATTAATTTTTTTGACCACAAAAAGTTAAAACTGAATGTGACCTTACTCACAGCATAATGACCAAAAAGCGGACAATAAGCAACACACCAGTCAAAAACACCACAATATAAGGAGGTGCGACTTAAAAACCAGTCATATGTTCCAATGTGAAATATCAGATCGGAACATTACACCGATAAAAAACACTTATGGGAAAGATAAAAAACAGAACTAATAACTATATAACATTAATTTAACAGCAAGTTACAATGACCACGAGACGAACAAACAGGCTATAATAATGAGTCAAAAAGTTTACCGCTACAGGGTATAAAATGACAAAAGGCTTCACATTCAAACAGTTCCACATCAATGACCATGACTGTGGTATGCCTGTCAGTACTGATGGTGTTCTACTGGGAGCATGGGCTAAATTAAACCCACACGGTATCATCGCTGATATTGGAACAGGCAGCGGCTTGCTCGCCCTCATGGCGGCACAACGTACCCAAGCATTTACCCCCTCAATTTTGGCTATCGACATCGATGATAAAGCGGTTGCAGCAGCACAACGTAATTTTGCTGATTCACCGTGGCCAACACTATTCACAGGGTTAGTAGGAAATATCGTTGATTGGCGCGCGAATCAGCCAGCTGGTTGCATCGACACCATCCTATGTAATCCCCCTTACTTTAACAGCGGTGAGCAGGCTAACTGCCAAGCCAGAGCAACGGCTCGCCATACCGATTCACTCTCACACCAAGATTTACTCGATAGCATCAATCACTTGTTATCAGACACAGGTGTAGCCAATTTAATTTTACCAGAGTACGAAGGTCGTCAACTCATTACACTGGCAAACACATTATCGTTAAACTGTTTGCGCTTATGTGAAATTCGCTCTACCGATAAAAAACCAGTCAGTCGATTACTGATCTCGCTATCGAAAGTGCAGAAAGAAACCGTGACAGAACAACTGGTGATCCATCAACAAGGCCAATACTCCGCTGACTTTATTGCCCTAACTCACGACTTCTACCTTAAGATGTAGATAGGCTTTGTGGTTATCATCAAGTTTTCCTACTTTTATCCTTGATTGTTGCCTATAATGCCGCCCCTTATAGATTTAGCCTGAGCCGGCAACCAACCGGTAGTAACGGGTATCAGCCTTATTCCCTAGGAGAAATGACTGGTGAGAGACTTTTCCGAATTAGAATTAGATAGTGAGCTGCTGCAAGCCATTGATGAAGCTGGCTACGAGCGTCCAACAGCCGTTCAAGCCGAGGCAATCCCTCATGCGCTAGATGGCCGTGACGTATTGGCTTCCGCTCCTACCGGTACCGGAAAAACCGCCGCGTTTCTTCTGCCAATGCTTCAGCACCTTCAGGACTTTCCACGTAAAAGACCTGGGCCAGCCCGTATTTTGGTACTAACACCTACACGAGAGCTAGCAATCCAAGTTGCCGATCACGCACGTGCACTATCGAAATATACCAACTTAAAAGTATTCACGATTACTGGTGGTATTTCTTACGATGAGCACGCAGAACAGCTTGGTAAAACCCAAGACATCGTTGTGGCTACACCAGGCCGTTTAATGGAATACATCGAATCTGAGCGTTTTGATTGCCGTGCGATTGAATGCTTAATTTTAGATGAAGCCGATCGCATGCTCGATATGGGTTTTGCTAAAGTGGTCGAGCGCATCAACCACGAGTGCCGCTGGCGTCGTCAGAGCCAGCTCTTCTCTGCAACACTCGAAGGTAAGGGTGTACGTGATTTCTCGCAAAAGATTTTAACCGAGCCGGTTGAAGTCAATGCAGAACCACCACGCCGTGAACGCAAGAAGATCCATCAGTATTACCACCGTTGTGATTCAATGACTCACAAGCTGGATCTACTCAAGAGCATTCTTGACGAAGCTGAGCGTACAATCATTTTCGTCAAGACACGTGATCGCTTAGGTGAGCTTCGTGATCAGCTAGCTTCAATGCAAATTGACTGCTGTTGGCTACAAGGTGAAATGGCACAAGTTTCACGTAACAATACCATTCGTCGTTTCCGCGAAGGCGAAACGAACATCATGCTAGCAACTGATGTTGCTGCTCGTGGTATCGACTTACCTGATGTAAGCCACGTTATTAACTTTGACATGCCACGCACCTCTGATGTTTACCTGCACCGTATCGGTCGTACTGCCCGTGCTGGTAAAAAGGGGATTGCGGTTTCATTGATTGAAGCACATGACCAGTCGATGATTGAGCGTGTGAGCCGTTACATGAAAGAAGAGGTGCCAGAGCGCTTCATTGAAGGCTTGCGCCCTGCACACAAAAAATCGGCGACAGTGAAAAAGAAAAAGAAAAAAGACACAAAGAAAAAAGTCGTCGCTAAGAAGAAAAAATCAAAAAAATAAGCGCTATAAATCGCGCGAAGGTTAAGACCTAAATAAAAACGGGCTGGTGATATGATCACCAGCCCGTTTTATATTCGCCGATTAGCCCGTAAGGCCAACCTCATTTAATTCAATCATTACTGCTCTTCACGCTTAAAGACCAACTCGGTCGATGTCGATTCTGCTGGTACAAAATAGTATCCCGCCGTATCGAAAGCTTGCAGCGCTTCAATTGTATTAACTTTATTATCAAGAATATAACGGGCCATCATGCCACGTGCTTTCTTGGCATAAAAACTGATGACTTTATAGGTACCATTTTTACAATCTTTAAATACTGGCGTGATGATTTGACCATTAAGCTTCTTCGGCTTCACCGACTTAAAATACTCATTCGAGGCTAAGTTAACCAGTATATCGTCACCTTGCTCTTCCAATGCCACATTCAGTTTTGCAGTTATAATGTCGCCCCAGAACTGATACAAGTTCGTACCACGCTGATTGGCAAGTTTCGTCCCCATCTCTAAGCGGTATGGCTGCATTAAATCTAATGGTTTTAATAAACCATACAAACCAGAGAGCATACGTAAATGTTGCTGAGCATAAGCAAACTCACTCTCATCCATGGTTTCTGCGGCAAGACCAGTATATACATCACCTTTAAATGCCAAGATGGCCTGACGCGCATTGTCAAACGTAAACTCTGGCGTCCATTCAGCAAAGCGAGCAGCATTCAGCCCTGCAATTTTATCGCTCACTTTCATCAAGCTGGCAATCTGAGCAGGTGTTAGCTCACGACAAACATCAATAAGTTCAGCAGAGTGATCAACAAGATCAGGCTGAGTATATGTTTGCGTAGCCAAAGGTGATTCATAGTCTAGGGTTTTCGCGGGTGAAACCACAATAAGCATAAGGATTTCCTTTTTAAACTGACACTTGAAGGTTACCACCAACGCAAAAAAAAACCACGTGATTGTCACGTGGTCTTTTCTATTACTTCCATCGACATTTTCAATGACGATGTAATCAATCTATAAGTATTCGTCTTTTTTCGACTGATCCCAGATGCCTTCTTCAAGCTGCTCATGCAGTTCTGGGTAGTCGTTACTATCAAATGTCGGTACTTTTCCTTGGGCTAACTGTTTATTGTAATCTTTGGCCAGTTTCACCGCCGTACCAGACAATAAGACTATCGCGATTAGGTTAATGAGCGCCATCATGCCCATAGATACATCTGCCATTGCCCATACCGTAGGCAGATCAGCCACCGCACCAAACATCACCATGCCGAGCACCACTAAACGGAAAAGAGTCAGCCCTATTTTATGGTTATGCTTTAAGAAAATCAGGTTAGTTTCTGCATACGAATAGTTTGCGACTAACGACGTAAATGCAAAAAAGAAAATAGCAACGGCGATAAATATGGCGCCCCAGCCACCCACCTGCGAACTCAACGCACGCTGCGTGAGTTCTATCCCTGTAATTTCACTGTGGGGCACATATTCGCCCGACATTAAAATGATCGCGACAGTCGCTGAACAAATGACAATTGTATCCATAAAAACCCCCAACATCTGTACATAACCTTGAGAGGCTGGATGTGGTGGATACGGTGTCGCAGAAGCGGCGGCATTAGGTGCTGAGCCCATACCCGCTTCATTCGAGAATAAGCCTCGCTTCAAACCGTTGATCATGCCTTGGGCAATGGTATAGCCCAAAGCCCCAGAGGCCGCCTCCTCAAGGCCGAAGGCACTACGGAAGATCAAACTCAGCACATCTGGCAGCTTCTCAATATTACTGAACATAATGAATAACGCGAGTAGCAGGTAACATAGCGCCATCGCAGGAACAAGGATTTCAGCGGTGCGGGCAATAGTACGCAGTCCACCAAAAATAATGACTCCAGCCATTATCACCAGCACGACCCCAACATAGGCTGGGTTCCACCCAAAGGCCACATTCATCGCCAACGTAATCGAGTTTGCCTGTACCGAATTAAACACCAAACCAAAGGCAATGATCAGAAAAATAGAAAAGACAACGCCCATCCAGCGCATGCCTAGCCCTTTCTCCATATAATATGCAGGCCCGCCTCGATAGTTGCCATTATCGTCTCGGGTTTTATACAGCTGGGCGAGTGCACTTTCTGCAAATGCCGTGGCCATACCCAGCATCGCAATCAACCACATCCAGAAAATAGCACCAGGACCTCCGAGCGTTAAAGCAACGGCAACCCCGGCCATATTACCGGTACCAACACGGGCAGCAAGACTAGTACAAAGTGCCTGAAAAGACGAAATTCCGGCCTTGTCAGATTTACGGCTATTTTTCATCACACTAAACATGTGACCAAAATGACGAAACTGAATAAAGCCCAAGCGATAAGTAAAAAATACGCCAACACCGATTAACAAATAAATCAGTACAGAGCCCCACAACAGATCGTTTAAAAAATTAATCTGACTTGACACGTCTACCTCTTAAAATTCAATTCAAACTAATGGCTGAACCCGTACAGGTTGAACCATTAGAAATATTAGTCATAGCAAGTGCCAGCTGATTGATACAAACAGCATAAACAGCGAGTACTACAACCTTAGTTTTATTATGTAATAAATGACAGTAACTGCGATCACGGGTATCTCCGTACTGCACTGCCGACACAGTTGTATTGTTATCGTTATGTAAATATCTGCCATCCCATCTATTTTGTAAACAGATGGCATTATTGATACAACTGCAGGTGGCAAATGATCATGCAAAGTTAAGCGATAAAAATCAAGAAGTCACCGCAATCAAAATACAAAGTTATACGTTCTTAATCATTTAATTGCTGATGAAGCATCCCGTCAATATTGATTAAAGGCCCCATACCTGTACAACATTTGCTCAGCTATTCCCCCAAATGAATGGTTTTGCGAGATCAAACACATAAAAAATTCATGATTTAGCAACAAATGCGAAACACATCAATTTTATGTTTACCCTTCTTATGATATTTATTTGATACCCAACGTGTGAGAAGAGGTGCTCTATGGATAGCTACGCATTCGATGACATTCTTGCAACAGATACACCACGCCGAAGTGCTCGCAGTAAGCCTGTAAAACGTAAATGGCGTGAAATTGAAGCCCTTAAGGACAGACAACGGCTTCGAAAAGAACTTGCAGATATTGATATGTTTAGGGCGAGCCCTAGCGATGATATTGAATTTTAAAGAGTGATACCCCTAGGTTAATCACAGTCAATTAGGGGCTTCATCTCATAATAGAGTTACAATAAAAAAGAGTCGGCTTAAACCGACTCTTTTATTTGCTCGCTGCGAATTCAGATCAAGCCTGTAATCGTTCAGCCAAATGCCGAAAACGCTCTGAGATACGTTGACCGAATAGCGGATCGCATTCGCATTCATCGTAATCACGCGATACCGCAAGCCAGTCATCTTGAGTAAAGTGCTGGCGAATAAGCGGAAAAATCTCTTTTTCCTCAAACTCTAGGTGCGATCGCTGTCGCACGACGAAGGTATTTAGCTTATCTGCAAATAGATCCAGAGGGATCACCGCGTCCATCAAGATCATATCAACAGTATCTGCAAAGTCATGGGTCAGTTTGGCAAGCTCTTCATGCTCATCCTCAAGGCTCTGCATCTTTCCGTTATCATCAGCATATTTTGATTGATAATAACGGTAAAGAATATCTTCTTTAGGGTGGTGACAGCACTCCGCATGCTTTTGTAAATACTCAACAATATCTTTAATCAAGCTGTAGTTCACTGACTGACCATTACGTATTGCAGTTAATTTAAACTGCAATACCTTCAACAGCCGGCCGATATAACCATGCTCGGTATGAATGTCATCTAACATCATTGTGTTTACCTCCCAGTAACTTTCTCCATTAGTGAAAGTTTATGCGGGGATGAATAAAATCACTTTGATCTTGATTATTAAATGTACAGATAAATTACATTTCAATCACATTTGGTTTAATTAAATGCAATCTTTTAATACCCAATTTATTGGTGACTTCTGCATTTCTTCAAGTAATAGATTAGTCTGCGAGAAGTGCTTGCATCCAAAGAAGCCTCGATAAGCCGATAGTGGTGATGGATGAGCGGAGCGCAATATATGGTGCTTTTGTGCATCAATCTTCTTACCTTTCTTTTGGGCATGCGCTCCCCAAAGTAAGAAAATCACACCTTCACATTGTTGATCGATAAGCTCGATAAGTTTATCGGTAAATGTCTCCCAGCCAATTTTTGCATGTGAATGGGCCTTACCTTGCTCTACGGTTAGCACTGTATTCAATAACAGCACCCCTTGCTCTGCCCACGGTTGCAAGTAACCATGGGAAGGGATAGAGAAGCCGGGTATATCTTCCGCTAACTCTTTATACATATTGGCCAAAGAAGGAGGCGTTTTCACACCTGGCAGCACTGAAAAGCTTAAGCCGTGCGCTTGGTTGGGACCATGGTAAGGATCTTGCCCCAAAATCACGACTTTCACCGTTTCTAACGGTGTTGCCTCTAGTGCATTGAACACATCGGCCTGAGGAGGGTAGATTGATTTGCCGGCGGCACGTTCAGCAGTAACATACTGCTCAACATGCTGGAAGTAAGGTTGTTCACGCTCAGCGAGGATCACATCCTGCCAACTCATTTTTGGGCTCATGACTAGGTCCTAATCAACAATAGACCCCACATTCTATACCAAACGCCAGCGGCCGATAATCTACTTCTCATTACGCTTATCTAACGGTTCTTTCAAAATAGGGACAACGGGCGTCCGCCAATGCCCCCGCCCTTGGTTATACCGGTATGCCTGTGGTAAGCGAGAGATAGCGAGGTTTAAAATCATCATTTCAGTATTCATAGTGCTTCCTTGCAAAAAGTATCAATTTTCGTCCTTACCAATAGAACTATGAAAGAAGAATGCCAACATGAAATAAAATATATAACTCAGAACTATCAATCACTTAAGACAAAGGCAGTCGTTGGCTTGTCCCTAATTGCACTGAAATGGTGATTATTGCCCCACAGTAGCCCTTTACTTTACAGGGATAAATGAGCGCAATGTTTCTATTTCTTGTCGCCAAATATCCGGATTAATGGTTTCCAATACCAACGGTATATTGTCAAAGCGCTGATCTTGCATAAGAAAACGGAAACAGTCCCAACCGATTTCGCCTTCGCCTAAGCTATGGTGGCGATCAAGGTGACTACCAAGCCCCCCTTTCGAATCATTGAGGTGCATCCCTCGTAAATATTGCATACCGACAATTTGATCAAACTCAGCGAAGGTAGCCTCAGTTGCCATTTCTGTTCGTAAATCATAGCCAGCGGCAAAAGCATGGCAGGTATCAATACAAACCCCGACTCGAGACTTATCTTCTACCTGCGTAATAATTTCTGCCAAGTGTTCAAAACGCCACCCTAAATTACTACCTTGCCCAGCAGTATTTTCTATCACAGCAACAACATCAGGTACTTGTTGATGCGCTAAGTTAATTGACTCAGCAATCAAAGCAATGCACTCGGTTTCGCTAATCTTCTTTAAGTGACTACCCGGGTGGAAATTTAGCAAGGTTAAACCAAGCTGGTTACAACGCACCATTTCATCAACAAAAGCCGCTCGAGACTTCTCAAGTTTCTCTGTTTCTGGGGCACCAAGGTTTATTAAATAAGAATCATGGGGAAGAATCGAATCTGGATTAAACCCATACTGTTGGCAACGTGCTTTAAATGCAGCGATCACATCCGCTTCTAATGGTTTTGCAGCCCACTGCCGTTGGTTTTTGGTAAAGAATGCAAAAGCATTCGCACCTAGTTGATGTGCATTTTCTGGTGATTTGTATACACCACCAGCAGCGGATACGTGTGCTCCAATCAATTTCATTGTCTACTTACTCTCGATAAATGTTGACGTTGCTTACAAACGTAGTTCAATACAAAACAGTCTCTCTTTACACCGCATTTTACTGTATTGGAGCGCGCTTCCAACCCTTAAAATGTTGTAATTTTACTACATATGATCACTTAAACTTTTTTTTAATTAATAAAACCATCATGTAACACCAATATAAATGCGGCTTAATTGATATAGCTCAATAAAACAACCTTATACTTTTTAATGTTTTTTGTAGTAATTTGATCTAAATCAATATCATTTTACACATTTCGAGGTATATAATACGCAGCTCGACAATAAAATCGAAAAAATTAACTACATCCTCGGAAGGAGTAAGTCATGATCACAGGTATTCAAATCACTAAAGCGGCAAATGACGATCTACTAAACTCGATCTGGCTGCTAGATAGCGAAAAGAACGAAGCGCGTTGTGTTGTAGCAATCAATGGCTTCGATGCTGACCAAGTAATCCCAGCTGCAGACCTAGGCGAATATGAGTCTCGTGAAGTTGCTATCGAAGCTCCAGCAAAAATTGAAGGTGGTCAACACCTGAACGTTAACGTATTGAAGCGTGAAACACTTTTAGATGCAGTTGAGCACCCAGAGAACTACCCACAGCTAACTATTCGTGTCTCGGGTTACGCTGTACGCTTTAACTCACTAACAACAGAACAGCAGAAAGACGTAATCGCACGTACTTTCACTAACAGCCTGTAATTACAGTTCGCTGTCAGTAGAAAAACGGTATCTTAGCGATGCCGTTTTTTATACCCGCATTTTATACCCGCAATAAATCCTCTCTCGCTTAACACTCGCTTGTATCTAAGTTTTGAACTAAATCTCTTCTTTTTGTTATATACATTACTAATTTGTGATCGAATATTAGGCATTAATGCTAAATAAAGCGTACATTGCCAGCATTGCCTACCATCAATAATTTGTATGTACGGGCAATAAACGCTACGGAGTTACATATATAACAACAATTTGGAGCCCATACATGAAGTTAATTTTCAAGCTTATCGCTGGTATTTTGTTCGGTATTCTGCTCGGATTTTATGCCCCTGACATTATTATCCGCGCTTTGCTAACCATCAAACTCCTCGGTGGCCAGCTCATTGGTTTCACTATTCCGCTTATTATTCTGTTCTATATTACTAGTGGGATTGCCAGTCTTCCGAAAAACTCTGGTTCACTGCTGAGCAAAACTGTCGCCCTTTCTTATGGCTCCACCATTATTGCTGGTAGCCTCGCCTTTATTGTTGCCAGTACTGTTATTGCAGGGATCCCTGAAACTGTAACCTCTGGCGCTGAAAGTGCTAATAAGCTAACAAGTTTCATCACTCTTGAAATCCCACCTATGTTTGGTGTGATGACAGCGCTGGCAACGGCCTTCCTGTTTGGACTGGGTATAAGCATTACTGACAGTAAGCCATTAAAAGCGATTGCTGAAGATGGGCGTGGGATCATTGATTTATTACTCGCAAAAGTCATCATCCCTTTCCTGCCATTCTATATTTCTGGGGTATTTGCTGAAATGGCGGCCGACGGCACCGTTTTTGCGACCTTAAAAACCTTTGGTGTCGTGTTAGCGCTGGCGATCTTAATGCATTGGGCATGGCTGACAATCCAGTACACCATTACAGGTCTGGCTTTAGGCCACTCTCCATTCAAGCTTCTTAAAACCATGCTTCCTGCTTACTTTACGGCAATTGGTACCATGTCATCGGCTGCCACAATCCCTGTGACGCTGCGCCAAACCAAAGAAAATGGTGTCAACGATTCCATTGCAAATTTCACCATTCCATTGTGTGCCACAATCCACCTTTCTGGCTCGACCATTACATTGGTGATCTGTTCAACCGCCGTGATGGCACTAAGCCAGCACATTGCGATTCCATCACTTATCGAAATGCTGCCATTTATCATGATGCTTGGCGTTACGATGATCGCGGCTCCTGGCGCACCTGGTGGTGCGGTTATGGCGGCTCTAGGGCTAATGTCGACAATGCTCGGGTTTGGTGAAGCAGAGCTAGCACTGATGATTGCGCTGTACATGGCACAAGACAGTTTTGGCACAGCTTGTAACATTACTGGGGACGGCGCGATTTCACTTTGGGTTAATAAGTTTGCCAAGCAGTCCCCTCAACCGGAGCAAGCTCAGCAAACACAAAACTAATAGTTAAATTAAACCAATCACTTATTAATGTCCTCTGTCAATAGCAGGTATACCGCCTGCTATTGATATGCTGCCTAGCACACAAAAAACACCCATTCATACCTATTTACATCCATCACCTTAATGCATGTCAAAGAAATAACCATTATGGGGATATTTACTGCATGCAATTTCATTTTTGCAGCTAGTACGACATAAAAAGCCCGCTTTTTTGGCATCCTCCTTCTAGAAGTGATAAAACTCCGTTCGCTTAATTATGACTAATTAATTTTCTGGATTTTTCAAACTCCTCAATAGGAACGTTGGCGATGAAACTAATTCTAAAACTCATTGCAGGTATTGTAGCTGGTATTCTTGTCGGCCTATTTGCGCCTGATGTACTCGTGCAAATCCTCATCACAATGAAAGCACTGATCAGCCAGCTGATTGGTTTTACCATCCCTTTATTAATTCTATTCTTTGTTACCAGTGGCATTGCCAATCTTCCTAAGAACTCCGGTAAATTACTGGGTAAAACCGTCGGCTTAAGCTATATGTCGACAATGTGTGCTGGTGCAATGGCCTACCTTGTTGCCAGCCAAGTACTGCCTTCGGTACTGACTAGCCCAGGTGAAGTCAGTAATGCGGTTCGTACGCTTGCCCCACTCATTGATTTAAAAATCCCACCAGTCATGGGAGTGATGACCGCATTAGCTATCGCCTTTATCTTTGGCTTGGGGATCAGCGCAACCAACAGTGAACAACTAAGAAAAGCGAGCGATGAAGGCCGTAATATCATCGAGCTTTTCCTATCGAAAGTGATGGTTCCATCTTTACCGTTCTATATTTCTGGCGTGTTTGCCGATATGACGATTCAAGGTACTGTTTTCTCAACCTTGAAAACCTTCACCTTTGTACTGATGCTGATTATTGCCCTTCACTGGCTATGGCTAAGCTTCCAGTTTATTACCACAGGTGCACTACTGGGCCGATCACCACTTAAGCTACTGAAAACAATGATACCTGCTTACGTAACAGCAATTGGTACTATGTCTTCTGCCGCAAGCCTGCCAGTTACTCTACGCCAAACCCAAGAAAATGGGGTGAAGAAGCCAATCGCTAACTTTGTGATCCCACTGTGTGCCAACATTCACATGTCAGGCTCCGCGATTAGCATCACATCGGTGTGCGTAGCCGTTATTCTTGTGACAGGCAATGCAACCGTGCCAAGCTTCCTTGAAGCACTACCATTTATTGGCATGTTGGGTATTACAATGGTTGCCGCACCGGGTGCGCCGGGCGGAGCTGTAATGGCAGCTGTTGGTCTACTGGGCTCAATGATGGGCTTTACCGAAGCAATGATTGGTTTGCAAATCGCCCTGCACCTAGCTCAAGATGGCTTTGGTACAGCATGTAATATTACCGGCGACGGTGCGCTTGCAATGTGGGTGGATAAGTTTGCAGAAGAGCCAGAAGACATGCTGTCTGATACCCTATCGACAGATACGGAAACAAGCTCGCAAACCGTATAGTGACAATATATAAACGACATAAATAGCAAAAGGGAGCCCATCGGCTCCCTTTTCTTATATACGGCAATATGGCGCCTAATTACTGGACTTGACGTAACACGGCTTTCATTTGTTCAAAATCGTTTTCACGGTCTAGAGACAGCAATGCCATCGCATTATGCTTCGCCAGAGGTGCTGGAAGTTCAATGTCTTTTTCAAGAATGTCATCAACCACTTCTTTGAACTTTGCAGGGTGAGCTGTACATAAGAATAAGCCCGTTTCCCCTTCAGCAAGCTGCTCAGTTAGCACACGGTAAGCGATTGCACCATGTGGCTCACACAAGTAACCTGCTTGGTCCATTGCTTTCAATGTTTCAGCGGTTTGCTCATCATTTACCGCACCGTAACCTAGCTCGTCTAGCCCCCAACCTTTGAGTCGGCATAGCTCTTCAATACGAGGCCAGTTGTTCGGTTGACTTACATCCATCGCATTAGATATGGTTGCGACAGTAGGCTCTGGCGCCCAAGTTCCCGTTTTCAAGTAACGAGGAACCGTATCATTCTCATTGGTTGCCGCAATGAATCGCTTCACAGGCAAACCAATTGCTTTCGCAAGCAAGCCAGCCGTTAGGTTGCCAAAGTTACCGCTCGGTACTGAGATAACAAGTTCGTTGCGTTGTGCTTTTGGTAATTGGGCAACAGCTTCAAAGTAATAACAAATTTGCGCCATTAAACGGCTGATATTAATTGAGTTAGCAGAGTTTAGGCCAATTTCTTGACGTAACTCGGCATCATCAAATGCTTGCTTGACCAAAGCCTGACAATCATCAAATGTCCCTTCAATCGCGACGGTAGTAATATTGCCACCTAGCGTACAGAACATCTTTTCCTGCAATGGACTGATTTTTCCTTTCGGATACAAGATAACAACCTTGATGTTATCCATACCATAGAACGCATGTGCAACAGCGGCACCTGTATCGCCCGACGTAGCAGTCAGTATCGTAATTCGTCCATCGGTGTCCGTTACCGCAGCCAATGATTGCGCCATGAAACGCCCACCAAAATCTTTAAACGCCAGCGTTGGACCATGGAACAATTCCAGTGCATAAACATCATCAGTTACTTTCGCAACCGGTGCTGGGAATTGGAAAGCATTGCCGACCATCTGCTCCACGGTTTCCGCAGATAATTCTTCACCAATAAAAGCCGATAAGATCTTACTGCTACGACTGTTGAAGTCCATATCGAGCAATGCATCCACATTATCGAAATAAGGCAGTTCGGTTGGGAAAAATAAGCCTTGGTTACTGCCAAGCCCTTGGCGTACAGCCTGCCCAAATGATACTTGTTCTTGATGGTTTTTTAAGTTGTATAGCTTCATGGTTACAGCTCACTTCCTGTTACTTTCGAGCCCTGCCCGTCTAAACGACAAACATGGACAAATCCTTCATCATTCTGAACATAATGATCTTGCAGCCAACGTGCAATACGTTTTGCCACTTCAAGGTCATTACAAACGCTAAACATCGTTGGGCCTGATCCAGATATTCCACTAGCCAGAGCACCGGCGCCCAGCGCGTATTGCCGCGCATCTGAGAAACCAGGCAACAAACGTTCACGATAAGGTTCAGCGACAACATCTTTGATCATTTGTGCTGCTAGTTCAGGTTGTTGAGAATGGCAGGCATGAATAAAGCCTCCAAGGTAACGACCATGTGCAATTACATCTTGGCGGCGGTATTGCGATGGTAGAATTGCACGCGCTTCTGCCGTCGGTACTTTTATACCAGGGTAAGCCATTACCCAGTACCATTCGTCAAAACAAGGCACCGATTGGCTAATAATACCCAGCTCTTCGACCATGAACTGCAACCCACCTAGATAACAAGGAGCAACATTATCATAGTGAAGGCTACCGGATATTTCTGCTTCCATCTCTCCCATGAGAGCTAATAGCTCGGTCTCATTAAGTGGTTGGTCATGAAAGCGATTTAACGCATCCAGCGCAGCAACAATCGAACAAGCACTTGAGCCCAACCCCGAGCCAATTGGCATGTTTTTTTCAAGCGTCATGACAACAGGTTTTAAGGCTTGGCCTTGCTTATCTAGCTCCCGGCCAAAAACTTGCCAGCAGCGGTAAACAATATTTTCTTCCGCTTGTTGCGGCAATTTATCAACAAAGCGTCCAACACATTCTAAAGCAAATGGCAAGTCACCAGCTGCAACCTTTACCCGATCCCCCAACAGCGTACCGTCAACGGGGGATACCGCAGCACCAAGTACATCAAACCCCACACTGACATTACCGATAGAAGCTGGTGCGTAAACAACAACACTCATGTTATACCCCCAATTTCCAGCCAAGTGTACGCATCAGATCCGCAAACACACCTGCGGCCGTCACTTCGGTACCCGCGCCGTAACCGCGCAGTACCAGAGGAATTGGCTGGTAATAGCGACTGTAGAATGCCAGTGCATTTTCACCGTCTTTGATCTTAAACATCGGATCATCTGGATTCACGGCAGCAATCTTAACGAAGCAACGCCCCTCATCGATTTCACCGACATAACGCAGTACTTTATTCTCTTTCGCTGCCTCAGCAGACAGCTGTTTGAAATACGCATCAGCTTCTGGCAAACGCGCCATAAAATCAGCGACTGAACCATTATCATCAAAACCTGGCGGCAGGGCTTGCTCAACCACAACGTCTTCTAATTCAAGCGCCAAGCCCGATTCACGAGCAAGAATAAGCAGCTTGCGCGCGACATCCATACCAGAAAGATCATCTCGCGGATCAGGTTCAGTGAACCCATTATCACGCGCGACAGTTGTCGCGGCACTAAAGCTCATGCCTTCATCTAGCTTGCCAAAGATATAAGAAAGCGAACCCGATAGAATGCCAGAAAAACGTTCTAGCTCATCACCTGCTGCCATTAGGTTTTGTAAGTTTTCGATGACCGGTAAACCTGCACCTACAGTGGTGTCATACATGAATTTACGACGAGTTGAGCGTGCCGCTTGGCGTAATTGTTGGTAATAAGCCATGCTTGCGGTGTTTGCTTTTTTGTTCGGGGTGATCACATGGAAACCAGCAGCCAAATAATCCGCATACTGCTCGGCAATACCTTCGTCTGAGGTACAATCAATAATGACAGGGTTAATAATATGGTTGCGTTGTACCAACTGGATCATTCGCGCTAAGCTCAATGGCTCGTCTACCTGCCCCATTAAATCGCGCCAGTTATCAAGCTCTAAACCATTACTATCAAGTCGCAAGCCTTTACTGTTGGCTAAACCACAGACACGGATTTCAATGCCATTTTCAGACAACTTGGTTTGTTGACGGCGGATCTGCTCAACTAACTCACCACCAACGCCCCCGACCCCAATCACGAAGACATCGAGGAAATGCTTACTGTTAAATAAGTTTTCGTGACAAGCTTTCACCGCTTCTGACACTTTCACATCGGGGATAACCGCAGAGATAGCTCGCTCTGATGAGCCCTGGGCAATGGCAACAATGTTAACGTCGACTTCAGCCAATGAGGTAAAGAAACGCGAAGCTACACCACGAGAAGTGCGCATACCGTCACCAACCAAGGTAACAATTGCCACTTTATCCATAAATTCAACAGGCTCAAGGAAGCCTTCTTTCAATTCAAGTTCAAAGTTATCTTGTAGCGCCTGTTGCGCACATTCTTTATCGATACTCTCAATGCAGAAACTAATGCTATATTCGGATGAAGATTGCGTGATCAAGACAATTGATACACCGGCAGCCGACATGGCACCAAAGACCCTCGCCGCCATACCCACCATGCCCTTCATACCAGGGCCTGAAATATTCACCATCGTCAGATCTTTTAGGGTTGTGATCCCTTTAATGTCTAACTTATCTTCACCCGTATCAAGGCCAATTAATGTGCCCGCTCCCTGAGGAGTAAAGCTGTTTTTAATCAAACAAGGAATGTGAAATTGGGCAATGGGTGCAATGGTTTTCGGATGTAAAACAGAAGCGCCGAAATAAGAAAGCTCCATCGCTTCTTGGTAACTGAGTGATTTCAATAAGCGGGCGTCTGGCACCAAACGAGGATCACAGCTGTAGACGCCATCGACATCAGTCCAAATTTCACAACACTCTGCACGTAAACACGCGGCTAATACTGCTGCGGAATAATCTGAGCCATTGCGGCCAAGCGTAACTAGCTCACCTTTTTCATTGCCCGCGGTAAAGCCTGGCATAATATTAACGTGTCCGGCTGGAAGTGGATCGCGCTTAAAGTTTTGCGTCGAGACTTCAATATCCACGTGCGCTTCTAAGTAATCGCCTTCGGCATAAAGGTAAGCAACAGGGTCAATCAAGCTCGCTGGTTGGCCTTTTGCTTCTAATAGCGCTTTCATTGTGGCAATAGAAAGGCGCTCACCCTTGCTGATAATTTTTGCATATACATTATCTGGACAAAGGCCTAGTAATTTAATCCCATGTACATATTGGTTCAGTTGGCCTAAAGAGCTAGCAAGCTTGCTATCCAATGCCGCTTTATCAAATGCAGGTTCGACTTCCTTTAGCCCAGAGAACAGCGCCTTGAATACCGACTCAAGATCAGCCAACTGTAATTCAGATTCACCATGTTGAACCGTACTGTCAATGACCGACACTAGTTTGTTTGTCACTTTGCCCGGCGCTGATAGCACCACAGACACTTCACCCTGCTGCGCATTATTCGCAATAATGTCTGCTGCTCTTGAAAAACGGTCGGCATCTGCCAACGATGATCCGCCAAACTTTAATACTCGCATTCCCTACTCCCAACTTCCTTAACCAGATCTCTGCACGTGCAGAGCAAAACAATTCCATAGTTAAAAAAAAAGCCCACACCTTGGAGGGTGCGGGCTTTTTTTTAAATTCCTCTACGCATCAGCCCGCCCCAACACACATGGTGCCGGTAATAATGGTGGTGGTAATAATTGAGCTGATTACGTTAAACATAGCTATCCTAAAAAACGGCCAATAGTTTGTATTCATTTACGTTTACCGGAATAACTTCAGTGAGTCAACTATAAATCGCTTTTCCGCTGGCGACATCAATAGCAAACCGAGCAATAAAACAACACCAAACTATGTTTAAGACGCATAAAAAGACGCAATTGATTGCAGTTCTCTCGCTCTCAATGCATAGTATTGCTGTGTTTGTTTTTTATACAATTTGCCTATTGGGCAAATCAGTGCCAAAAATACACATATGTATAGTACCGACTCTTAAGCGAGTGTAAGCATAACTGATTCGGAGGGATCCCGAATGACTGCAGCAATGGAACAATTAGTCGCACATACGATTTTACAAGGCTTTGATGCCATGTATGGTCGTTTTTTGGATGTTACCGCCGGTGCTCAAGAGCGCTTCGAGGCAAAAAACTGGTCGGCCGTTCATCAAGCATTAAAAACCCGCATAAAGTTCTATGACCACCACGTAGGCCTGGTGACCAGCCAGATTCAGATCATGCTGGGTAAGCGTTATGCCAATCACACCTTTCTAATGGGGGTGAAGCGCGCCTATGAAGATCTCCTGCTCGATTACCCTCGCTATGAAATTGCAGAAAGCTTTTTTAATTCCGTTTATTGTCGAATATTTGAACATCGAAATATTAACCGGGATAAACTGTTCGTCCATAGTTCACAAGAAAATCGTATTCCTCCCTACCCAACCTCTTTGACTCGCCTATATAACACGGGGGCAGGATTACATTCGTTACTAGACCGAATTCTTGACGACACGCCATTTACCCAAGAGTGGCAAGATAAAGCACGTGACGTACAAGTGATCAGCCAACGTTTACACCGCGAACTCGGGGTTGCGATTACGAGCCAACCCGTCATTGAGATGATCAGAGAGCCCTTTTTCCGTAATAAAGCGGCTTACCTAATTGGTCGACTCCGGATAGATGATCACAATAGTATTCCGTTGGTGCTGCCTGTTTTGAATACTGACAAAAATACCCTATACGTCGATGCCTGCATTTGTGATGTGAGTGATGTCAGCATTTTATTTGGTTTTGCCCGCTCTTATTTCATGGTTTATGCCCCCGCACCAGGTGCTTTAGTGCACTTTTTACATGAACTCATTCCTAACAAAACCAAAGCCGAGCTATACACCGCAATTGGGTGTCAGAAACATGGTAAAACAGAGCTTTACCGTGAGTTCCTCCACCATTTAGAACATTCCAACGATAAGTTTGTTGCTGCTCCAGGTATTAAAGGGATGGTGATGTCGGTATTTACATTGCCCTCATACGATTTCGTATTCAAAATCATTAAAGATAAGTTCGCCCCGCAAAAAGATATAAGCCACGCGACAGTTAAAGAAAAATATAAATTAGTCAAAGAGCATGATCGGGTTGGCCGCATGGCCGATACGCAGGAATACCGTAATTTTACCTTTGAACGTCACCGCTTCAGTGACGAGTTATTGGAAGAGTTACTTGAGGTTGCCCCGTCGATTATTACCGTGACGGATGAGCAAATCATCATTAAGCATTTATACACAGAGCGCCGGATGATCCCGTTCAATATTTATATTGAACAAGCTAACGAAGCTGAATTACGCCATGCTGTTGATGAATATGGTAAATCAATCAAACAACTGGCAGCTGCCAATATTTTCCCCGGAGATATGCTCTTTAAAAACTTTGGCGTTACCCGGCATAAACGTGTGGTGTTTTATGATTATGATGAAATTAGCTACATGACTGAAATGAATTTTCGGCAGATCCCCCCACCTCGCTACCCTGAGGATGAGATGGCTGCTGAACCTTGGTATAGCGTTGGGGTCAATGACGTTTTCCCTGAAGAATTTAGAACATTTTTACTGATAAACCCCACGGTCAGAACGTTGTTTAACGAACTCCACAGCGATCTTTTTGATCCGGCCTATTGGCAACAGTTACAGGTCAATATTGTCAATGGAGTCTACGAAGATGTGTACCCATATAGTAATAAACTCCGACTGTAGCGATAAAAAAGAGATGCATCCCAGTGCATAAATTTAACAGTGTTATTTTTATGCAACTTGTCCTACTCTTATTTGGTGAAATAAAAATAAAGGCGTTTAAAAACGTTTACAACATAATAAAAAACACAGGGAAGGTGACGCATGCAAAAAATGCTGATCACAGTTGCCCTGCTGGTAGTGGCATTACCAACAACAGCAGCAGAAAAAGGATTATTCAATATCCTTGATGATAGTGATGCATCAGGGTGGTTCATGTCTTCTCAATCAAAGGGGGCAGAACAGTTTGATCTTTGGCAAATCGATAGTGGTTACACTTATTCACTCAGTAACAATACCGAGCTCTACCTCAGTACTCGCCTGAAATCGGGTAATGATCAACACTCACCCAGCCGTGGACTGTTATCTGGGGTTAAGTACAACCTCTCACGTAAATTAAGCTTAAATAGTGCAGTCACATCAGAAACCCATGAAAAAGAAACAGTTATGGGGGTGGAGCTATCCAGCCAATATGAAGTAACTGAGCGGCTCAACCTTCATGCAACCATGGATTACGAAGCGCTTGAGCAAATCTACCAACTTGGTATTGGGTTTAAGTTCTAGGTACTTTTCTTTTTAAGTAAAAAGTACATGATTGGCCGATTTCAAATCGGCCAGCATCGCATTTATAGCGTCGATAGATCGAGAGAATGCTTACTAAAGATCACACCATTAAGATCAGCGTAAACCATATCCCCTGGATAAATCAGAGTATGGGCAACAATTAGCGTCACATTTGTCTCACCCGTCTGCCGCTTCACCGTTTTAATTGGACATACTCCCAGAGCTTTAACCCCAATATCAATCGTTGCTAACGTGGCAATATCTCTCGCTGCCCCATTGATAACGATACCTTCCCAACCATTTTTATGAGCAAGCAACGCAAGCTGATCACCCAGTAAGGCTTTTGTGCATGACCCGTGGCCATCAATAAACAGCACTTTGCCTTTTCCCGGTAGACTAACAATATCTCGCACGAGGCTGTTGTCTTCAAAGCAGCGCAGTGTCACCAGCTCACCATAAAAGACACTTCGACCACCATAATCATGCATCACCAAAGGTAACCAATGAATATCCTGTTCATACTGATCACATAAATCGGGTAAGAGATCGTTCATGCTTTTCTCCTTGTATCGCTAGAATGAAATCGCTGTAAAGCCCATCATTAAGTGTAGAAAAAGCCTCGCCAATCACCCAACCTTTGTATTTCATAACCTTGCAGTAAAACAGGAACTAAGAACAAACTATCACCCTCGACCCAGTAAATAGCATTTTGCCCCCATTGAGCGGCATAATTTTTAGCAACGTCTAACGGTAAGCCGATCATGACACCTTGTTCTTGCCATTGCCCATTGGGATCGCTACAAATTATGGGTAACAACTGCTGAGTAACGGCCCTAAGCTCAGAAATTAGTCGTTGATGTCGAAGATTATTCTGAGAATCGCTAATAACAATGCTTCTCGGGTTAAATGCTGTTAGAATTGCAAAGCAAGGGTAAACAGGGTGTTGCTTGAGATTGAAAACAATCGATTGATAGTTACACCATTGCGAGACTTGTTCACACATAATCAGTTATACCTTGAGCACGACGCATTTTTTTGTAGCTAATGTTAAACAATGTCGAGAATCGTAATTACAGTTCATGCCGTTTGATATAAATCAAGAAAGTGTCCGAAAGCAGCATCGAAACAAAATCCTATTATTGTTAGCGAGCTGTTAAGTGAATACAATCGTCGCCATCTCAGGGAAATTGTAGCCAATGCCCCTCTATTTTGGGCTTTTCCAGCAACAAAGAATCATCTTTGATAATGCTGGATAAATGGATGGCGTACCAGACAGGCAGCTTCGTTGTGAAATGAAGCATATTTTTCGTAATACTTTGCCTGTATGTGAATTTATTTTATAGAATTTAACTATTCTGTTTTTGACCAGATTCCGTTTTGAGAAATTAGGTACTGCCAATGCAAACCCCTCACATTCTTATTGTAGAAGACGAGCACGTAACACGTAACACACTAAAGAGCATCTTTGAAGCAGAGGGTTATACTGTCTTTGAAGCTAATGATGGCGCAGAAATGCACCAGATGCTTTCAGAACACCCTGTTCACCTTGTGATCATGGATATCAACCTTCCAGGTAAAAATGGTCTATTACTTGCCCGTGAACTACGAGAGCAAGGCGATATGGCGTTGATGTTCCTAACAGGTCGTGACAACGAAGTTGATAAAATCCTTGGTCTTGAAATCGGCGCTGATGACTACATCACTAAGCCATTCAACCCACGAGAGTTAACCATCCGTGCTCGTAACCTGCTAACCCGTGCGATGAACCAGGGCTTACCAACAGAAGACAAACGTCTTGTTGAGCGTTATGAATTTAACGGTTGGTCACTTGAGATCAACAGCCGCTCACTGGTTAGCCCAAGCGGCGATCAGTTTAAGCTACCACGCTCTGAGTTCCGTGCATTGCTTCACTTCTGTGAAAATCCAGGCAAAATCCAGACGCGTGCTGAATTGCTGAAGAAAATGACAGGCCGTGAGCTTAAGCCACATGACCGCACTGTTGACGTAACGATCCGTCGTATCCGCAAGCACTTCGAGTCTGTTGCTGATACGCCAGAAATCATCGCGACAATTCACGGCGAAGGCTACCGCTTTTGTGGTGATTTAGACGAAGAGTAATACCTCTTCAGTTACCAGTACAAAATGTACTGAGTAATAAATGCAAAAAGGCTCTATTGAAGAGCCTTTTTTGTTTTTTATGACCCGTCCTAAAACAGTTAACCTAAAACACCTGGTTAATCAGCACACCCTTCTCGATAAGTGTATGCTCATGGCCATCAAAACTTATCGTTACCGCAATATCGGCTTTGCTGCCTGGTAACCACTCAGGCCCACCTTGTAATGCTGCTTCCAAACTCATGTCACCCTCAGCACGAATATCTAGCTCATCCCTTGCTAACCATTGCTGCTCATCTTGAGCCACCATTACCTGTACCACTTCAATGCCCTTCGGTAAGGCTTTCATCTCTTGAGTCAGCAACTTAATAGATGCATATAGCTTGTTGGCTGGACTGGTGCCATCATCACCAATCACAGGCATGGTGTTTAACCATAATTCACTGCCCAAGTGTAATTTCACCCCTGACAATTCCAGCACCGCTGGCGACTGCCAGATATCAACATCGGCAGGTAACTGCACTGGCTGAGGATCGACCTCAGGGCTATTCGCTGGCATTTCAACACTTGGAGTTTCAGCTGCTGGCTTTGCTTCAGGCTGAGGTTCTGATTCACCGCAAGCCGTCAAAAGAACCAACGCTGTAGACATCAATACTAACGTCCTTGCTTTCATCATTTACTCTCCTGCTGGGCGAGCCACTCTTTAAGCACGATAAGATCATTGTGATAGCCCTCTTTAATTTCATCAACCCAATCATTAATATTTTCCCACCATGCGGGTAATTCGGGAGATTGGGCTTTTTGAGCGACCTGCTGAATGTGTTTCAAACCAATAGAGCCTGCAGCGCCTTTAATTTTATGTGCTTCAAACTTGATACCATCTTGGTCTTTCGCGGTCATATTCGAGTCTAAGATTTCAATATATTCCGGCATTTTTTCTTCAAACATCGAGATACTGTCATACACAGGTTTCGTCCCAACGATCTCTACATATGAGCTTAGCATCTCCAAGTCTAGCAACTGATTAACCATCTCATCACTCGGCCCGACAGGCTCATTTTGCTGCTCAACTACATCGACCTCGTCTTCGTCATCTAGCGGGCAGGTCAACACTAAACGCTGAATAACATCTGTAATGGCTTTTACACTCAGAGGTTTACTGATTGCATCGTCCATCCCTTTTTCCAGATATTCATTCTTGTCTTTAATCACATTCGCCGTCAGTGCAACCAAGGCAGGCAGATAGTCGTACTGTTCACGTAATGTTGTCGCAATATCAAACCCAGACATGTCAGGCAGCTGAATATCTAATAAGACCAAATCGTAAGCTTCAGGATCAAACATCGCCAGCGCTTCATCACCTCGCATAGCAACGGTCACCTCATGCCCCAAGGTTTCAAGGAGTGCCTTCGCAACGGTGATATTGAGTTCAATATCTTCCACCATGAAGATATTTAACCCCAACTGTTCGGCATGTGGCATCACTTCTTCTTCCTCGACCATATCAACTAATGGCGCGGTTAAAGTGACCGTAAACGTACTCCCTTCCCCCACTTCAGAAGCGACAGTGATATCCCCTCCCATCATTTGCACCAACTGGCGAGATACGGCTAGGCCAATGCCTGTGCCTACCGCATGGAGGTTATCGTTTTCATCTTTAACCTGATAATACATCGCAAATATTTTATCAAGCTCAGATTCAGGCATGCCAATACCACTGTCTTCAACCTCAAAGGTGATATGTGCCTGTTGATCGACAGTTTCGCTACTCACTGACATCACAACGCCCCCCTCTTGGGTAAACTTGGTTGCGTTGCTAATCAGGTTCCAAAGCACTTGACGTAAACGGGTCGCATCAACATTAATGTTATGGGGTAAGTCTGTCAGTCTTTCGAGATCAAAGCGTAGCCCTTTTTGATCAGCCATGAGGCTAGAAATATTATTCATCTCACTAACAAAATCGTCAAAGTCTAACGGCTTTGGCATTAACTCTAAGCGACGGCGATCAGACTTATCCATGTCGATAATGTCATTAAAGATATTGCCTAAAGTAATCGCGCTTACATGAATTGTGCGCATATAACCATGCTGCTCAGTATTTAACTTGGTTTCTAACAACATTCGGCTAAGGCCGACGATACCATTAAGCGGGGTACGTAATTCATGGCTGATAGTTGAAATAAAAGCCGTTTTATCTCGACTCGCTTTTTCCTGAGCTTCTTCATATTGCTTACGTTCTGTAATGTCACGTCCAAAGCCCATCAACCCCAAACGACGCCCTTCTCGGTTATAGAATGGGACTTTTCGTAGTTCAAATAATGCTTTACTGCCATCGGGGTAATCTAACCATTGCTCATAGGTCAATGAGACATTCTGAAGGAAAACATGCTGATCGGTTTCAACAATTTTCTTTGCAACATCTTCGCTATACACATCCCACGGGGTTAAACCAACCAACTGCTTTTCAGTGCGATTCGTTAGCTCTTCCATGGCACGGTTACACCCAGAAAACTCACCCTTTTCATTACGGTAGTAGATCAAGTCAGGGGAAGCATCCAAAAATGATTTGAGCAACACACTCTGCTCGGCCAATTCCAACTGTGCATTTTCTCGTTGGTAAACCTCGTTTTCGAGATCAGACATCGCCTCTTGCCGCGCTTCTTCCGCTTTCTCTCGCTCTTCAATTTCAAGGTTAAGTTGGCTAATGTTGTCCTGTAGCTGCTTATTGAGCTGCATGTCTCGAGAGCGCATTTCTTCGAGCTTGGTGACGAGTTTTGAAAGCCGCTGGCGTGATTCTTCAAGCTGATCAACAACCACAGAAAGAAAGTACACGGCCCAGGGGGTGATCAATAAACCAAAGAACACTGAACGTACGATATCTATATCCAGAACTTCACCTTGAAGCACCAGTGTGACCCCAATTTGCACAACCACTGCGAGTGCAACTAAGGCGAGAGCTAAGAGTAAGCTAAATCTGACCAGGCCAAGCTTGACCATGAGATCGACATAAAATTGTGCAAGTACTTTGATTTGTTTCATTCTTTTTCCCGTAAATTCCATCAGGAGAGCACTTCCATCATAAAGGGCTATGTTAGATAACCCAAGGATATGTTCCACAATTGTGCAGCACTAAAACACTAGCCCAACACTGACCCTAAAAAATAACAAAGCCCGCATCATGCAGGCTTTGATAAATCAGCGTTAAAAGTCATCACTGTCTGACATTGACATTGTTCCGTTTCGCCCCATCGCTTTGGCTTTATATAAAGAGACGTCAGCCATTTCAACAAGCTCACCATAATCTTGGTTTGGCATAGGGGTAACTGTCGCAACGCCTAAACTCACGGTTAACTTTGTATCAACCTTTGAGTACCTGTGGCTTAACCCTTTTTCGGCAAGGCGTTGATGTACCTTCCGTGCAACGGCTTCACCACCAGACAAATCGGTGTTTGGTAATAAGAAGGCAAACTCTTCGCCCCCATACCGGGCGACCGCATCCGTTTCACGACGCACAACGCTACGCAGTACATCTGCAACTTCTCGCAGCGCAATATCACCTTGTTGATGGCCATAATTGTCATTAAAGGCTTTAAAATAATCGATATCACACAAGATCAACGTTAACGGATTTTGATCACGAATATGGCCATGCCACATCTTCCGTAACTGCTCATCAAAACTTCGACGGTTAGCAACTTTCGTTAAACTATCAATAAAGCTCAGCTCCTGCAGCTCCATAATTGCATCTGCAAGCTGTTGTTCCGCCATCTTTCGCTCGGTAACATCCCTCGCCATCACCAATACCCCCATCGTGCCATCTGTTGGATCTTGATAGGGTGACTTCAGCACTTCATACCAAACCAGTGTCCCATCTTCCAGCATGACGCAATCATCCATTTTGATGCTTTCACCCGTTTTAATCACCTGTAAATCCGTTTGCTGGGATATCTCCCATTGCTCTGGTAGCAAAACATCTTTCGCTAGCTTGCCGATTAAGCTTTCCTGTGTGTACCCTAACGACCGAGCAAAAGGTTCATTGCAACCGATGTACACACCATACTCATTATATAAACCAATAGGGTCTTGACTGGCGTTCAAGATCGTATCAAGCAATATATTGCGTTGCGCCAGTGCCAGCTCGGTCACTTCGCGTTTTTCAATTTCGTTTTTCAATACTTCCTGCATTTCATGCCAATCAGTAACATCATGGCTAATGCTCAAGGTGCCAATGGCCTCACCCTTATCACCAATAAGCAGATTGCGATTGGTTTCTAGCAAACGACTCGAACCATCAGGAGCCGTCGTCCAAGAATGATTCGCCCCGCTTATCATCGGTAGCTCAATATCATGCTCAACGACGCCTTCTTCAACACGTCCTCGCCAAAATCGGTCAAAAGCTTTATTGGTGCCGATCAACGCCCCGCTTTTATTCTGATAATAAACCAACTCTGATAATGAGTTGAGTACCTGCTGAAAGAGCCGTTGATCTTGTTGTAATTTTTCATGGGGATCTTGGTGCACTTTCTCTTTATAGATGAACAGCATCCAATACGACTGCCAATTACAGCGCACTGATTGACCAGAAAAAGAAAACTTCAGGGTTTTTCCGTTCGCCAATTTAAACTCTTCGACAATATCGTTAAAGCCATGAAGCTTGGCAAGAGGGCGAATAAAATCTCGTACCATCTGCACATTGAGTTCATCCGGGTATAGATACCTGTCATGTAGCTTACGTACACCCATTAATTCTCTGCAAGGTTTATTGCCATAAAGTAAATGGCCGTCTTTCTTCCTAACGACCGCTACAGCGATTGGCATATAAGTTAATGTGGCGTGCAGCTTACGAAATGAAACAAACTCGAGATGATGAAAGAATAAAGCCAGTAAACCACAGCTTACGACAGCAACAATAATAAGCAGAGAGGTGAATAATGCAGGGTGGCTATAAACCACGTCGTTTGAAGCCCATGCAGGAACTGTAAACCATGACAACACAATCAAGATTATTGATGTCATGGTTTTCATCCCCAACAATTCTGACGCCATCGTCCTAATAGAATGGGGCGTCAAACAGCGGCGTTGGAACAAAGAAAAGTTTAAACGTATTTCCTGCCTGAAAGTGCGCATAGTTATTGATTAGGGACATATTATCCCTCGTAATCTATCATACTTCACTGCGGGATCTTAAGCCTTCTCGATGAATTTACAGCGATAACGAATAGCTAACGGTTAACCTTCGTTGGCAGATAGACAAATGGCAAGCCAATTGCGCTGCCCTGTTCACCTTGAGTATCAAGGTTACGGCCAATTTCAGTCATGGCTAACCAACGGTTTTCACACCACTCAGGTGCAAGCAAGGTCGGCTTACGAGCGCTGGCAGACACACGGTGAAAAACGACCTCGGGGGGAGTCAGTCGGATCATTTCTGATGCAATATCGGTATACTCTTCAAGCGTTAATGCATCCAGCCGACCCGCTTTCCAAGAGCGCCCCATGATACTACCTTCAACAAGGTGCAATGGATGTAATTTAATGCCATCAACACCTGCCGCAACTGTACGACGAATCGTATCAAGGTTATCTTCTTTACTATCCCCAGGTAGGCCAACAATCAAATGGGCACATACTTTTAGCCCTAATGCTCGAGCTCGCTTAGCGATTGCTTCATAACAGGCAAAGTCATGACCACGGTTGATACGTTTTAAGGTTTTATCGTTGGCGGTTTGTAAGCCGAGTTCCAACCAAATCTCATACCCTTGCTGGTGATAACCTGCAAGCAGTTCTAATACTGCATCAGGCACACAATCCGGTCGTGTTCCTACGCATAGGCCAACAATATCGGTTGCCTCTAACGCTTCTTCATACATCGCCTTTAACTTTTGCACTTCTGCATAAGTGCTGGTGTAGGCCTGAAAGTATGCAAGGTAACGTTTAGCCCGATCGACAGAGCCAGCACGCTGATGTAATTGCTCTGTTATGGATTGGTACTGAGCTTGCTCATCGGCAAATGAAGCGACATTACAAAATGTACAACCACCGCGCCCAATCGTGCCATCACGGTTCGGACAGCTAAAACCACCGTGCAGGGTCAGCTTGTGTACCTTCTCTCCATAACGGCGTTGTAAGTCTTGTCCAAATGTATTGACCAGTTCATGCAGTTGCATTTTGCCACCTAGCGTCTTGGGATTGTCGAAAAAAGCGGCACAGGTTAGCACCGAATACCTGACGAAGATTTGTGCCAAAGCAAAGAAAACCTTTTTTCGTGCCTCATCATCCCAATGAAAATAAGTAACAAGATAAGGAGGGCCTTATTACAACGTCATTTCCTATAACCATGAAATAACAAGGGAGATGAAATGAATTTTATTCAAAATGAGAACTATTCCCGAATAATATCTCAATTTTGAAAAGAAATGATTCATTGTCAGCCTGATGGATGGCAGCAATAGGTTAATTTTTGTTGGTAATTAATAATTCAAAAATGTAGGATAGTTACAGTTGTGTGCAATTTATGAACGATAAATGTGACTATATATTGCTAATCTTGAGTGATATATATCGTACCCCCTCAAAAAAGTAGTGCTTTTGCATACCAGAGCGAGAGTGCCACAGAATTTAGTTTGCTTCTGATTTTAAACGTCATCCGACAGCAAGCTCCATTATTGACCGCCGGACAGGAGTCCATTGCAGGTTGTCAGTAATGCCAAAACAAAATTAGGGATAACTCAGACGCCTGGATTGGCGCCTGTTGAAACTGGAAGGAAGTATCTATGACAGATCAAGAGCTGAATGCTCAGGGACTATATGTGCCTGAATTAGAGCACGATGCCTGTGGCATCGGCTTTGTGGCCCACTTGAAGAACCGCAAATCCCATGAAATCGTCACCCAAGCCCTTGATATGCTTGCACGGATGGAACACCGTGGCGGCCAAGGCTGTGATCCATGCAGTGGCGATGGTGCGGGTATTCTGCTGCAAAAACCCCATGAGTTTCTTCTTGAAGAAACCGTCAAACTCGGCATTCGCCTTCCTGCATTCGAGCAGTATGGTGTCGGTGTAGTACTATTCCCTAAAGACGAGTACAAACGCCAGCAATGCCGCGATATTCTAGAGCGCAATGCCAAGCGCCTTGATCTTGAAGTCATTGGCTACCGCGTTTTACCTGTCGATAACTCGATGATTGGTGAAGATCCGCTGAGTACCGAACCTCAGTTCGAACACGTCTTCATCACTGGCGGTGCCAACCTTGATCCAGCTGTACTTGAGCGAAAGTTGTATGTATTGCGTAACTATACGGTACGTGTTTGCTTAGAAAGCGTTTCTAACATTGGTGACGACTTCTACATTAACTCTTTGTCTTACAAAACATTAGTATACAAAGGTCAGTTAACGACCGAGCAGGTTCCCCAGTACTTCCTGGATTTGCAAAACCCATCAATGGTAACGGCTCTGGCGTTGGTTCACTCTCGCTTTTCAACCAACACCTTCCCAAGATGGCGTTTAGCACAGCCTTTCCGTTACATTGCCCACAATGGTGAAATCAACACTGTTCGCGGTAACCTTAACTGGATGAAGGCGCGTGAAGCGATCCTTGAGTCAGAGCTATTTAGTCAGCAAGAAATCGATATGCTGCTGCCTATTTGCCAAGAAGGCAGCTCAGATTCATCCAACTTCGATATGGCACTTGAGTTACTGGTACTTTCTGGCCGTAGCCTGCCACACGCACTAATGATGCTGATCCCTGAAGCTTGGCAAGAAAATAAGACGATGGATCCGAAGCGTCGTGCCTTCTACCAATACCATGCCAATGTAATGGAACCATGGGACGGTCCAGCATCTGTCTGTTTCACCGACGGTGTGCAAGTAGGTGCGACTCTTGACCGTAATGGTCTGCGTCCATCGCGTTATACCGTGACCAAAGATGACTTCCTCGTGATGGCCTCTGAATCAGGCGTCGTTGAGATTGAACCAGAAAACGTTCAATTCCGTGGTCGTTTACAGCCGGGACGTATCTTTGTTGCCGATCTTGAACAAGGCCGCATTATCTCTGATGAAGAAGTCAAAGATAGCATCGCTTCAGCACAACCTTATGAGCAGTGGGTAAAAGACAATCTGCTGACACTCAAAGGGTTACCAGAAGCTGATAACATGCACCACCAGCCCACGCCAGAGCGCCTGCTGAACCATCAACAAGCCTTTGGTATGAGCTCAGAAGAAGTGAACGACATTCTCGTTCCACTGGCTAAAACTGGCTATGAACCTTTAAGTGCAATGGGTGCAGATTGGCCACTGGCGGTACTATCTCACCAGTCACAACACCTATCGAACTACTTTAAGCAGCTCTTTGCCCAGGTGACCAACCCACCGATTGATCCAATCCGTGAACGTATGGTGATGTCGCTTAATACCTACTTAGGTAAAGATCAGAACCTGCTGGCGGAAACCCCAGAGCACTGCCAAAAAGTAGAGCTAGAGTCTCCCGTTCTGAGCAATGCTGAACTTGAAAAATTGCGTGCGATTGATAAAGAGCACTTGCAAGCAAAAACACTGGATATCGTATTCCGTGCCAGCGGTGAAGAAGGCAAACTAGAACGTGCCCTGAAGCGTATCTGTCAATATTCAGAAGATGCGGTTAATGACGGTTACTCAGTCATTATTCTGACTGACCGTGCCGTCAACTCTAACCACGCAGCAGTTCCAGCCATGCTGGCTGTTGGCGCGGTACACCACCACCTGATCCGCAAAGGTCTGCGTGCTAAGTGTGACATCGTTGTTGAAACTGGCGATGCGCGTGAAACGCATCACTTTGCAACACTTGTGGGCTACGGGGCAAATGCGGTTAACCCATATCTGGTAACCGAAACCATCGTTGATCTACAGCGCAAGCGTAAGCTTGATCCAGAACTACCAACGGAAGAGCTGTTCAACAACTACCGTAAAGGGGTTAATGGCGGGTTGCTTAAGATCTTCTCTAAAATGGGGATCTCAACGCTACAGTCATACCATGGCGCACAGATTTTTGAAGCTCTGGGTATCAGCAAGTCTGTGGTCGATAAGTACTTCACGGGTACGGTTTCTCGTATTCAGGGCTTGACGATTGATGATATCGCCAAAGAAGTACTGGTACGCCATCGTGTGGGTTACCCTACACGTGAAGTGCCAATCCAGATGCTCGATGTCGGTGGTGTTTATCAGTGGAAACAACGTGGTGAAAAGCACCTGTTCAACCCTGAAACTATCTCGTTGCTACAGCAGTCAACCCGAAACAAAGACTTTGACCAATTCAAAGAGTATGCGGCAGAGGTTGATGCTCAAGGCGATAACGCGGCAACACTGCGTAGCCAGCTTGAATTTATTAAGAGCCCAACAGGTTCCGTGCCACTGGATGAAGTCGAGCCAATTGATAGTATCCTGAAACGCTTTGCGACAGGCGCAATGAGCTTTGGCTCTATCTCTTACGAAGCACACTCAACGCTTGCTGTTGCAATGAACCGTATCGGCGCGAAGTCTAACTCAGGTGAAGGCGGTGAAGATCCTGATCGCTTTGAGAAGAAAGACAATGGCGACTGGGAACGTTCAGCGATTAAGCAAGTTGCTTCTGGTCGTTTTGGCGTAACCTCTTACTACCTGACTAACTCTGAAGAGATTCAGATCAAAATGGCTCAGGGCGCAAAACCAGGTGAAGGTGGTCAACTACCGGGTGATAAAGTTGATGACTGGATCGGTGCAACGCGTCACTCCACTCCTGGAGTCGGCCTAATTTCACCACCACCACACCACGATATCTATTCAATCGAAGATTTGGCACAGCTGATCTACGATCTGAAAAATGCCAATCGTGCAGGTCGAGTCAACGTTAAGTTAGTATCAGAAGCTGGGGTCGGTACGATTGCCTCTGGTGTTGCAAAAGCCAAAGCCGACGTCGTATTGATCGCGGGCTTTGATGGCGGCACAGGCGCATCACCAATGTCATCTATCCGTCACACGGGACTACCGTGGGAACTAGGGTTGGCAGAAACGCACCAAACCCTACTGAAGAACGGCTTACGTAACCGTATCGTTGTTCAAACCGATGGTCAGATGAAAACACCACGAGATCTTGCAGTTGCAACACTACTAGGTGCTGAAGAATGGGGTGTGGCCACTGCTGCCTTGGTTGTGGAAGGTTGTATCATGATGCGTAAGTGTCATAAAAACACCTGCCCAGTGGGCATCGCGACTCAAAATAAGAGCCTCCGTGAGCGCTTTGATGGTCGTGTAGAAGATGTTGTTACCTTCTTCCAATACATGGCTGAAGGCCTGCGTGAAATCATGGCAGAACTTGGTTTCCGTAGTATTGAAGAGATGGTTGGCCAATCGCACAAACTGAAAATCCGCGAAAATATCGGTCACTGGAAATACCAGAACCTCGATCTTAGCCCGGTACTGTTTGTCGAGCCTGCTCGTGAAGAAGATGGTGTTTATAACCAGCGAGAGCAAAACCATAACCTTGAAGACGTGCTTGACCGCAAGTTAATTGAAGTCGCTGCGCCAGCGCTTTACGAAGGTAAATCCGTTGAGGCTGAGTTTGGCATCATCAATACTGACCGTAGTACCGGTACTATGCTGTCGAACGAAATCTCAAAAATATACAAAGATAAAGGCTTACCACAACCAATGAACGTGAAGTTCAAAGGTTCAGCAGGGCAAAGCTTTGGTGCCTTCCTTGCGAAAAACGTGACGTTTGAAGTGGAAGGTGATGCGAATGACTACTGGGGTAAAGGCCTATCAGGCGGTACCTTAGTACTCTACCCTGATGCTAAATCTGACATCATTCCAGAAGATAACATCGTCGTCGGTAACGTGTGTTTCTATGGTGCAACGTCGGGTGAATCATTCATTCGCGGTATGGCGGGCGAGCGTTTCTGTGTGCGAAACTCAGGTGCCAAAGTCGTGGTTGAAGGTGTCGGTGATCACGGTTGTGAATACATGACAGGTGGTGCCGCGATTATCCTTGGTCAAACGGGCCGTAACTTCGCTGCCGGTATGAGTGGTGGTGTCGCATACGTTTGGGATCAATTCGAAGACTTTGATACCAAACTAAACCCTGAGCTGGTTGATCTCGACCCTATAGAGCAAGAAGACAAAGAGTTGTTATTTGACATGCTAACCAAGCATGTTGAGCTAACGGGCAGTACTGTGGCAGAAATTTTCCTATCGAACTTTGAAGAAAACCTTCAGAAGATGGTCAAAGTAATGCCAAGGGATTACAAAGCAGTACTACTGAAGCGTAAAGCTGAAGCAGAAAACAAGGAAGAGTTGGAGGCCATCAATGGGTAAGCCTACAGGATTTTTAGAATTTGGTCGTGAACTGCCAAAGAAATTAGACCCTAGCGTTCGTATTCAGGACAACAAGGAATTTGTTCTAAACGAAGAGTTCGGCGATAAGATCAATACGCAGGCCTCACGTTGCATGGATTGTGGTGTACCGTTTTGCCATAACTCGTGCCCAATCGGCAATATCATCCCTGAATTCAACGATGCAGTTTATCGTGACAGCTGGGAAGAAGCATGGAACATATTAAGTTCGACCAATAATTTCCCAGAGTTTACCGGACGTGTATGCCCAGCACCTTGTGAAAGTGGCTGTGTTTTAGGGATTAACCAAGATCCAATCACGATCTGTAATATCGAGAAAACAATTGTTGAGACGGCATACCGTGAAGGCTATGCCAAACCAAAAACACCACGTTCTCGCTCTGGAAAAACCGTGGCGATCATCGGTTCAGGCCCTGCAGGCCTTGCCGCTGCCGAGCAACTAAATAGTGCTGGCCACTGTGTGACAGTATTCGAGCGCGATGAAAAAGTGGGCGGCCTACTACGTTTCGGTATCCCAGACTTTAAATTAGGCATGGATGTTATCGATCGTAAGATCAATTTAATGGCTGATGCCGGCATTAAATTTGAGGTTAACGCGCACATCGGTGTTGATATCAACGCCCAGCAATTACGCCAAGAATTTGATGCCGTATTGCTAACAGGTGGATCAACGGTTCCTCGTAATTTGCCGATTCCTGGACGAGAGCTTAAAGGTGTTCACTATGCCATGGAATTTTTGGCACAAAACAACCGACGAGCCAATGACCTCGACCTAAAAACCGAGGAAATCCACGCCAAAGGTAAGCATGTTGTGGTCATCGGTGGCGGTGATACGGGTTCAGATTGCGTCGGAACGTCTAACCGCCATGGTGCTGCAAGCATTACGCAAGTTGAGATCATGCCGCTCCCACCGGAGCAACGTCCAGCCAACCAACCTTGGCCTTCATATCCGATGATTATGAAGACGTCGACATCGCATGAAGAAGGCTGTGACCGTCACTGGAATATCTTAACCAAAGAGTTCATTGGCGATGAGGCGGGCAACGTAAAAGCCTTGCGCATTGCTGATATTCAATGGGAAGAAGCTAAGCCGGGCGAGCGTCCAAACTTCAACGAAGTCGAGGGTTCAGAGCGAATCATTCCTTGTGATATGGCGTTCTTGGCAATGGGCTTCTTGCACCCAGAGCCTACAGGTGTCCTTGCTCAGCTTGATATCAAACTTGATGAACGTGGCAATGTGGCGACTCAAGGTTTTGCGACTAGTCAAAAAGGCATTTTTGCCGCTGGTGATATGCGTACAGGCCAGTCATTGGTTGTTCGCTGTATCAATGAAGGCCGTGAGTCGGCCCGTGAAGTCGATGCTTTCTTGATGGGTAACTCTAACCTAGAAGCAAAAGCGGATTCATTGATGTTATCAAACGCTTAACCTTGCTGTAGTTGAATACTTCAGTGTTCAACCATAAAGGCTAAAAAATAAAACCGACTCTTATGAGTCGGTTTTTTATTCTGTATAAGCCCTCCCCTTTATATTTACTCCCTTCTTTAAGCTGATACGCCGAATGAGATCTCACTCACGAGATAGAATGTGAACTACTCGCTGAAAGTTTGACCTTTTTGTAAATAGTCGTTAACTTGAAAAGTCGCTGGAAGCACATAAATACCTATAGTCGTACCCGACGAGCACAAAATAAAGTCAAAGGAAACAGTGCTGAGGTAAGTTCTCGATGATAAGGACAGTCATCAATATGCAGTAATACTGCTTGTTCAGGCAGAAGCAAGGGAGAGTTGCAATGACACTGTATGACCCAATGCTAGATAAAGACAACTGTGGTTTTGGGCTTATCGCCCATATCGAAGGAGATACCAGTCACAAACTGGTTCGCACCGCCATTTCGGCCCTAGATCGCATGACCCACCGCGGTGGTATTGCGGCCGATGGTAAAACCGGAGACGGTTGCGGTTTATTGATGAAAAAGCCTGATAGCTTCTATCGTATTGTCGCCGAAGAAAAAGGCTGGAAACTATCACGAGAATTTGCGCTGGGGATGATTTTTTTCAGCCAAGACCCGGTCTTAGCGGAACAAGCTCGTACCATCATCAATGAAGAATTAGCTAAAGAAACTCTATCTCTGGTCGGTTGGCGCGAAGTTCCGATCAACCCGCAAGTTCTTGGTCCAATCGCCAACGAAACCTTACCGAATATCGAACAGGCTTTTATCAACGCCCCTGCAGGTTGGAAGCCCCGCGATATTGATCGTCGCCTCTATGTTGCGCGCCGCCGTATTGAAAAACGCATTACCCAAGACCCTGACTTTTACATTTGCAGCCTATCAACTCAAGTTACTGTTTATAAAGGGCTATGCATGCCAGCCGACTTACCTCGATTCTACTTAGATCTTGGGGATATTCGGCTTGAATCATCTATTTGTCTGTTCCACCAGCGATTCTCCACAAATACTCAACCACGCTGGCCACTCGCTCAACCATTTCGTTACCTTGCTCATAATGGTGAAATCAATACCATCGCTGGTAACCGTCAATGGGCGCGCGCACGGGCTTATAAATTTGCTTCCCCGTTACTGCCTGATCTGCAAACAGCCGCACCGTTTGTCAATGAAACGGGCTCCGACTCATCTAGCCTCGATAATATGCTAGAGCTATTCCTGTCTGGTGGCATGGATCTGTTTCGTGCTATGCGCATGCTGGTGCCACCAGCATGGCAAAACCACCCCGATATGGATCCGGAGTTACGGGCCTTTTATGATTTTAACTCCATGCACATGGAACCATGGGATGGACCCGCTGGTATCGTCATGTCTGATGGTCGTTACGCCGCCTGCAGTCTCGATCGCAACGGCCTTCGACCTGCTCGCTATGTGATCACTAAAGATAAACTGATCACATTAGCCTCCGAGGTTGGGATCTGGGATTACACGCCAGATGAAGTCGCAGAGAAAGGCCGCGTAGGCCCCGGTGAACTGCTGGTCATTGACACAAAATTTGGCAAAACATGGCACTCAAAAGATATTGATCATGAGCTGATGAGCCGCCATACCTATAAAGATTGGATGGATAGTCACGTTAAGCGCCTCATCCCATTTGAAGATTTAGGTGATGAACAGGTCGGGAGTCGTTCCCTTGATGATCATGATCTCAATACCTATCAAAAACTCTTCGGTGTCAATCGCGAAGAGCTGGATCAAGTACTGCGTGTTATTGGCGAAAACGGCCAAGAGGCAACGGGCTCTATGGGTGATGACGCGCCGATGGCGGTTTTATCTTCCAAAGAACGTGCCATTACCGACTACTTCAGACAAATGTTTGCTCAGGTCACCAACCCACCCATTGATCCGCTACGCGAAAAACATGTCATGTCACTGGCAACCTGTATTGGCCGAGAGATGAACGTCTTCTGCGAAACCGATGGACATGCGTATCGGGTGGCGTTTGGCTCTCCGGTTTTACTTTACTCCGATCTCGTTCAATTGCTTGAGCTCGATAATCAGCACTACCGAAATAGCATTATCGATATCAATTTTGATCCGACAGAAAAAGATCTCCAGCAAGCCATTATTGATGTTTGTAACCAAGCTGAACGGCTCGTGCAAAACGGCACCGTGTTGCTGGTTCTGTCAGATCGTGGCATCAACCCTGAGAAACTACCGATCCCGGCGGCAATGGCAGTTGGAGCGGTGCAAAATCGCTTGATCGAGAAAAACCTGCGCTGTGATGCCAACATTGTGATTGAAACCGCCACCGCGCGAGATCCCCACCAGTTTGCCGTTTTACTAGGCTTTGGTGCCACCGCCGTTTATCCCTACCTCGCGTATGAATCACTCGGCAAGCTCATCGACAACGGTGCGATTTCTAAACCTTATCGCGAAATCATGGTGAACTACCGCAATGGGATCAACAAAGGACTGTTTAAAATCATGTCCAAAATGGGGATCTCAACCATTGCCTCCTATCGCTGCTCGATGCTATTTGAAGCCATTGGCTTAAATGACGAAGTGATCGAACTCTGCTTCAAAGGTGTCTCTAGCCGGATCCAAGGCGCTGATTTCTCTGATTTCCAGCAAGATTTATTCAATTTGAATCGCCGAGCTTGGCTCAAGCGCAAGCCGATTGAGCATGGTGGATTACTCAAATATGTACATGGTGGCGAGTTCCATGCCTATAACCCCGATGTAGTTAGTACCTTGCAACAAGCCGTAAAATCCGGCGATTACCAAGATTATCTAGCCTTTGCCAACCAAGTGAATGAACGCCCAATTGCTGCCATTCGGGATCTTCTTGCGCTGAAACATGCAGATAATCCGATTAACATCAAACAAGTAGAAGCCGCTACAGAATTATATAAACGCTTCGACTCTGCGGCGATGTCAATTGGTGCACTCAGTCCTGAAGCTCATGAAGCGCTCGCCATTGCAATGAACCGACTTGGCGGCTTCTCTAATTCCGGTGAGGGCGGTGAAGATCCTCGACGTTTTAACAGCGAGCGTAATTCACGGATCAAACAAGTCGCATCAGGACGGTTCGGCGTGACGCCACACTACCTCGTGAATGCCGATGTACTGCAAATTAAAGTGGCCCAAGGGGCTAAACCCGGTGAAGGCGGCCAGCTTCCAGGTCACAAAGTTACGACGGAAATCGCGAAACTACGCTATGCCGTCCCCGGTGTAACGCTCATTTCTCCCCCGCCTCACCATGACATTTATTCAATAGAAGATTTAGCCCAGCTGATCTTCGATCTTAAGCAAGTAAACCCGACAGCCATGGTGTCGGTAAAATTGGTTTCAGAACCCGGCGTGGGCACTATTGCGACAGGTGTCGCCAAAGCTTATGCCGATTTAATTACGATTTCAGGTTACGACGGCGGTACAGGCGCCAGCCCACTTACTTCGGTGAAATACGCGGGTAGCCCATGGGAGCTAGGACTTGCAGAAACCCAACAAGCACTGGTTGCTAATGGGCTACGCCATAAAATCCGTTTACAAGTCGACGGTGGCCTTAAAACCGGACTTGATGTCGTCAAAGCCGCCATTCTCGGGGCTGAAAGCTTTGGGTTTGGCACCGCGCCTATGGTGGCACTAGGCTGTAAATACTTGCGTATTTGTCACCTTAATAACTGCGCCACAGGTGTCGCGACCCAAGATGAAACCTTACGTCGCAACTTCTTTAAGGGTTTGCCAGATCAAGTCATGAATTACTTTATCGGCCTTGGTCAAGAAGTCAGGGAGTTACTCGCTCAACTCGGTGTAGAAAGACTCACTGATTTAATTGGTCGCACTGATTTTCTCGAGGTACTTGAAGGCTACACCGCCAAACAAAGTAAACTCGATTTATCGCCAGTTCTTGCAACAGCAACGCCGCTTGAAGGTAAAACACTCTATTGCAGCGAGCCCAATACGCCATTTGATGATGCCAAGCTCAATGTCGAGTTACTCGAACTAGCACTACCAGCCATTGAACAACGTGAAAGCATCGATATCTACCGTGAGATACGCAATACCGATCGCTCAGTCGGCGCCAGACTGTCAGGGGAGATTGCCCTGCGCTATGGCAACCAAGGCATGGCTACAGACCCAATCAACCTTCACCTAACTGGTACTGCAGGCCAATCATTCGGGGTATGGAATGCTGGAGGGTTGAACCTATCTCTCACTGGTGATGCCAATGACTACGTCGGTAAGGGCATGACTGGTGGCGAAATTATGATCCGCCCTCCATTAGGCTCTGCATTTAAATCCAGCGATGCCACCATTATTGGCAATACCTGCCTTTATGGCGCGACAGGGGGCAAACTGTTTGCAGCCGGTAAAGCGGGTGAACGTTTCGCCGTACGTAATTCAGGTACTGTCGCGGTCATCGAAGGGGCCGGCGATAATGCCTGTGAATATATGACTGGGGGGATCGTTGCGATACTAGGCAAAACCGGCGTTAACTTTGGCGCAGGAATGACAGGGGGGTTTGCCTATATTCTGGATGAAGATGGCGACTTTTCAGGTCGAGTTAACCCAGAGTTAGTTGAAGCTATCCCCTTAGAAGATCTAAAGATTCACCAAGAACATCTACGCGGGCTTATCGACCAACACCTTGAGAAAACGAACTCAGATCGTGCGCAAGAAATTTTAGCTGAGTTTGATTTGTGGATACCACGCTTCTATCTGGCTAAGCCAAAAGCTGCCGATGTAAATACTTTACTCGGCCACCAAAGTCGCTCGTCTGCCGAGCTACGCATTCAAGCACAATAAGGAGGAGAAACCGATGAGCCAGAACATATACCAATTTATTGATGTTGCGCGGATCGATCCACCTAAAAAGCCACTGAAAGTGCGCAAAATTGAGTTTGTCGAGATCTATGAACCGTTTACCAAACAGCAGGCCAGCGCCCAAGCTGACCGCTGCCTTGATTGCGGTAACCCTTATTGTGAATGGAAATGCCCTGTACATAACTACATCCCCCAATGGCTTCGCCTAGCCAATGAAGGTCGGATCATTGAAGCCGCTGAACTGGCACACCAAACCAATACCTTGCCAGAAGTCTGCGGCCGAGTTTGCCCCCAAGACAGACTCTGTGAAGGCGCCTGCACCCTAAATGACGACTTTGGTGCAGTAACCATTGGTAATGTCGAGAAATATATCACCGACAAAGCGTTTAAAATGGGCTGGAAACCTGACATGTCACAGGTTGAATGGACTGACAAAAAGGTCGCAATTATCGGCGCGGGGCCCGCTGGCCTCTCCTGTGCTGACATCCTTGTGCGTAACGGGGTAAAGCCTGTTGTCTTTGACCGCTACCCCGAAATTGGTGGCTTACTAACTTTTGGTATCCCTTCTTTCAAACTCGAGAAAGAAGTGATGATCAATCGTCGCCAAATCTTTACCGAGATGGGTGTCGAATTCCAGCTCAACACAGATATAGGTAAAGACATCTCGATGGCACAGCTATTGTCTGACTATGACGCCGTATTTTTAGGCGTTGGTACCTATAAGAACATGCGGGCAGGTCTCGACAACGAAGATTCCCCCGGTGTGTATGATGCCCTGCCGTTCTTGGTTTCGAACACTTACCAAGTGATGGGTTTAGAGACAACCCAAGACTTCATTGATATGAAAGGTAAGCGAGTTGTCGTGCTTGGGGGCGGCGATACCGCGATGGATTGTGTTCGAACGTCAATTCGCCAAAGTGCAAAAAGCGTCACCTGTGCCTACCGTCGTGATGAAGCCAATATGCCAGGATCGAGGCGTGAAATAAAAAATGCTAAAGAAGAAGGCGTAAAATTCATGTTCAACCTTCAGCCAACGGGACTTGAACTGAATGATAACGGCCATATCAGCGGGATAAAAGTAATTAAAACCACACTCGGCGAGCCAGATGAGGCAGGCCGGCGACGGCCGGAACCAATAGCAGGCAGCGAGCATATTCTGCCTGCCGATGCCGTGATCATGGCGTTTGGCTTTCAGCCCCACGCGATGCCATGGCTCAATGAGTTCGCTGTCGAGTTAGATCAATGGGGGCGAATTAAAGCCCCAGAACAAGCAAGCTTTGCATTCCAGACCAGCAACCAAAAAATCTTTGCTGGTGGTGATGCTGTGAGAGGCTCAGATCTCGTCGTTACCGCCATTGATGAAGGGCGAAAAGCCGCAGAAGGGATCCTTGATTTTCTTGAGGTATAGAGCATCGGCAATTTGGTAATTGCCGCCTCGCTCATGCTACAATCGGCGCATTATAAACGCTCCCGTTCAGGGAGCGTCTTTCACTGCACAAGAGAACCTATTAATGAAAATCGGCATTATTGGCGCGATGGAACAAGAAGTTGCCATCCTAAAAGATCAACTGACTAACCGTGAAACGCACAACAAGGCAGGTTGTACATTTTACACCGGTACCCTAAATGGTGCCGATGTTGTCTTACTGCAGTCTGGTATTGGTAAAGTAGCCGCTGCAGTCGGTACTGCGGTACTATTAGAGATCTTCCAACCGGATGTTGTACTAAATACCGGTTCTGCTGGTGGTTTTGATAGCAGCCTGAACCTTGGTGATGTTGTCATTTCTACCGAAGTTCGCTACCACGATGCCAACGTAACCGCATTTGGTTACGAAATGGGCCAAATGGCACAGCAGCCAGCCGCTTTCTTATCTGACAGCAAGTTGATGGATGTGGCCGAACAAGCCCTTGCGAGCATGGAAAACACCCACGCAGTACGTGGCCTGATTTGTACTGGTGACGAATTTGTTTGTTCACCAGAACGCCAGTCATTCATCCGTGAACACTTCCCAACGGTTATCGCCGTTGAAATGGAAGCGGCAGCTATCGCTCAAGCCTGTCACCAGTTCAACGTACCTTTCGTTGTTGTGCGTGCTATTTCTGATGTTGCTGATAAAGAGTCACCAATGAGCTTTGATGAGTTCCTTCCTCTGGCTGCAAAAAGCTCTTCGGTAATGATCGATAAAATGGTTGAGCTACTGAAGTAACCATGACCGAGGCCATTGCACTACTCACCAGTAGCAGCGCCCTACTTGCACTATGGGGCGCGCAGGCCTTGCAATGGCTTCTTCCTATTCCCCCCTCGCTCCACCCCATCAATATTTGGCAGCAACTTGCAGTCGCCATCGCAAACAAAGTTAATAAACCCGATGATTCGCCACGCCAACAGCAGTTTTCTGGCCTACTCGCATGGAGCATAATGTGGTTAACCATGCTTACCTTGCTTGTTTGCCTCTACCAATTGGTTTGGATAGATACCGCTTTCCACCTTGTACTGCTATGGCTCGCTCTTGAATGGCGCAATACTGCAAAATTCAGTAAGCAATTTATTCGAGCTTACAGCCAAGAAAATAAAGCGCTTTGCCGGCAGCTACTCAGCCCTAAACTCAACAGACACACTGACAGCTTATCGCTGCTAGGGCTTGGTAAAGCAGGAGCCGAAACTCAGCTACTGGCCTATGGTCGCCTCGTCGCGGGTGTTTTATTTTGGTATGCCTTAGCGGGAGGAATTGGGGCAATCATGTACCGCCTCGCCGTTAGCTTGTCACGTGAGTGGTCACCCAGCCGCCAGTTGTTCCGCTCTTTCGGTCAACCGGCCGTCAAACTGCTCGCTATTTTTGACATCGTACCCTTGCGCCTATTTGCCTTGCTGATCAGTTTCGGCCGTAATGCGAAGGTCGCCTTACAAGGTCTTGCCCGTCAAGGAGAAAATTGGCTATTACCCGGTCCAGGCTGGCTGCTCGTCGCAACAGGTCATAAGCTTTCCTTGTCACTCGGCGGGCCTGCAATTTATGGTCAAACCAAAATGGAACGTCCGCGCATTGGTGGTAAAATTGCCCCTGCGGCTTTGCACCTCGCCCAAATCGATCAATTGGCCAAAACGCGCCTCATCATTTGGCTAATCATACAAAGTACATTACTCATTCTTTTTCAAGGAGTCCGCTAAGTGCGTCTCGCTGCTTTCTGTTTATTCGCTTTCACATTGTCGCTTTCTCATAACGCAATGGCCACCGCTCAGCGAATTATTAGCTTATCACCACACACCACGGAACTGGCCTATGCCGCAGGTCTGGGCGATAAACTCATCGCCGCCAGTGACTACAGTGATTATCCGGAACAGGCTAAAGCACTAGAGCGCGTAGCCAATTACCGAGGCATAAAAATGGAACGTATTGTTGCCCTTCAGCCCGATTTGATTTTGGCGTGGCAAGGTGGCAATCCAATCCGCGAAATGGCCCGTCTGGAACAACTCGGTTTTAAGGTGTTCTACTCCAACCCGAAAACGCTAGACGATATTGCCTCGACCCTTGAAGAGCTCGGTCAATATGCCGACTCACCTAAACAGGCACAACAAACAGCCAATGAATTTCGTACTCGGCTTAATGCATTACGACAAAGCCACCAAACCCAGCGACCAGTTAGCTACTTTTACCAGTTAAGTGCCACGCCAATTATTACCGTTGCTGGTGACAGTTGGCCAAGTCAGGTTTTCACGTTATGTGGTGGTGAAAATATTTTTGCCGACAGTGCAGTCGCATACCCACAAGTCTCAGAAGAACAAGTACTGGTTAGGCAACCTGAAGTGATTTTTGGCACCCCACATGCTGATACCAAAGTTAGTATTTGGAACAAATGGCGACAACAACTTCCAGCCGTGCAAAAAGATCACCTTTTCACTCTTACTGCCGACTGGCTAAACCGCCCAACGCCTCGCACAATCCTTGCCGTCGAGCAAGTCTGTGACTACCTTGATCTGGTTAGAGAGGCCTCGTAACAGGGTGTCAACATTCACTGTGAGTCGCCTCACAAAGCCGTATTAGCGAGTTGTACCGCTGATAATTCGTCGTACAATCTCAGCGACTTTTTTACTCAGACCTTACAGGTAACCCAATGCTTATCTATATTCTCGATATGTTCGGCACGGCTGTCTTTGCCGCATCGGGTGTATTACTCGCAGGCCGTCTTCGTATGGACCCATTTGGTGTTGTCGTGTTGGCTAGCGTCACGGCAATTGGTGGTGGAACAATCCGTGATATGGCATTAGGTGCTACCCCTGTATTCTGGGTCACCGATCCTAACTATTTATGGGTGATTTTCATTACCTGCTTAATCAGCATGATTGCCATTCGTAAGCCCAAACAGATGCCTTGGTATTTTTTGCCTGTTGCAGATGCCATCGGCTTAGCGGTCTTTGTGGCTATTGGTGTAGAGAAGGCGCTTCGTTTTGGCGCAACACCCATGGTTGCAGTTCTAATGGGGGTAATGACGGGGTGTGGCGGCGGTGTTATCCGTGATGTACTCGCCCGGGAGATTCCCATGGTACTGCGTACCGAAGTGTATGCAACGGCCTGTATTGTCGGTGGTATTATCCACACAACGGCGTTATATATAAATGTCGACCCAAGTGTCGCCACTCTTGTAGGGATCATAACTACCCTGACTATCCGACTAGCCGCAATCCGCTGGCACTTATCACTACCCACTTTTGCCTTACGTAGCTAATTCAAAGCAATACAAATAAAAAAGGCGCCCTTAAGGCGCCTTTTTTACATCACAGCCAAATTACTTTAGCGTAATACGGGCAAACTTACGCTTACCAACTTGGTAAATCGCAGTGCCAGCTGCAGGCACAAGCTTGGTATCTTCAACCTTGTTGCCATCAATCTTAGCGGCACCCTGACGGATCATACGCATCGCGTCTGAGGTAGAGTTCACTAGACCAGCTTCTTTTAGAATATTACCGATTGCCAGACCAGCGTCGAATTCAAACTCAGGCATTTCTTCTGGCATTGCGCCTTTCTGGAAACGGTTGATAAATTCTTGCTCTGCCGCATCAGCATCAGCTTCAGAGTGGAAACGGGCAATAATTTCTTTCGCCAGCAGGATCTTCACATCACGAGGGTTCTTGCCGTTCGCCATGTCTGTTTTGAACTGTTCGATCTCTTCCAAAGGACGGAAAGACAGACATTCAAAGTAGTTCCACATCAGATCGTCAGAGATCGACATGATTTTACCAAACATCTCGTTCGGTACATCTGCAACACCAATGTAATTGTGCGCAGACTTAGACATCTTCTTCACACCGTCAAGGCCTACAAGCAATGGCATTGTCAGTACAACCTGTGGCTTCTGACCATTGGCTTTTTGCAGCTCACGTCCCATCAGCAAGTTAAACTTCTGATCGGTACCGCCTAGCTCTACATCCGTTTCCATTGCAACAGAGTCATAGCCCTGAAGCAGTGGGTACATGAACTCATGGATCGCAATTGGACGGCCTTCGTTATAACGCTTTTTAAAGTCGTCACGTTCCAGCATGCGTGCAACGGTTTGGTTCGCGGCAAGACGGATCATGCCTTCTGCACCTAGCTCTGATAACCACGTTGAGTTGAACTCAATTTTGGTTTTCGCCGGGTCAAGGATCTTGAATACTTGCTCTTTATACGTTTCTGCATTGGCTAAAACATCTTCACGCGTCAATGGTGGGCGAGTTGTGTTCTTGCCAGTTGGATCACCAACCATACCGGTGAAATCACCAATCAAGAAGGTCACGTCGTGGCCCAATTCTTGGAAAGTACGTAGCTTATTAAGAATGACAGTGTGGCCAAGGTGAATATCCGGCGCTGTTGGATCGGCACCCAACTTAATGCGTAGTGGACGGTTTTCTTTTAGCTTGGCAATTAGCTCTTCTTCCGGAATTAGCTCATCTACACCGCGCTTAATCTCAGCTAATGCTTGTTCAATACTGGCCATTCTTGTTCGCTCCCACAGAATTGGCAAAAAAGTAATAATCGAACATCTTACTTGAATAGCGATGTTTTTTGAAACCAGTTAGACTACCCGCTGTCTTATTTTTTCCGAATACGCAAAAAAATCGCTAATGCTAGTATCGAAACTCCGCCAGTTACCCAAGATTCACCAGACACTCATTACAGTGATCAGTGCCTTTATGGTATTGCTGCTGCTTTGGCCGAGCTCGGAAAACAATGGGCACCCAGAACGTCGATTTGAAATCGGCAAGCTTTACCCTCTTGATATTGACTCTGGGATAACCCAACTCAGACCAATGGCGAAAGATGAAATTCCCGCTATTCCTCCATTAACGTGGAAAGAGCACACCGTCAAATCGGGTGAAAGCTTAGCCGTTGTGTTCGATAAAGTTGGGCTGTCGCCTGGCACCTTATACCGACTAGTTAATGCCGATGACGGCACAAAATCCCTGACGAATTTGCGCCCAGGCGATAAATTAAAATTTGGCTTTGACGAAGATAAAAACCTCGTTCAACTCACCCAGCCTCAAAGTGCAACTGACACGTTAGTGATCACCCGTACCACTGACGGTTTTTATTCAAAGCTAAAGAGTAAAGAAGTCGACACGCAGCTCAACTTTGCTCAAGCTGTAATTACCTCAAGTTTTTGGAATGCAGCTGATAAAGCAGGTCTAACCGCAAACCAAATCATGGAGATTGCAGGAATCTTCGGTTGGGATATTGATTTCGCCCTAGACATTCGTGCTGGCGATAGCTTCTCCGTTCTATTTGAAGAAAAGTTCATCGAAGGTGAACCTATTGGCAAAGGCAATATTATTGCAGCCACCTTTTCTAATCTCGGTCAAACGTTTACGGCTATTCGTAGTGAGAGTGGTAAATACTACGATCAAGAAGGGATTGCCATGCGTAAGGCTTTTTTACGCTCCCCGATCAACTTCCGCTATGTTAGCTCGAACTTTAACCCTAACCGCCTTCATCCGGTTACCGGTCAAGTGCGCGCTCACCGCGGTACTGACTATGTCGCCCCTGTCGGCACACCTATCTGGTCAGCAGGCGATGGTGTTGTCATGCAATCGGGGTATAACCAGTTTAATGGTAACTATGTCTTTATTCGTCATAGCTCAACCTATATCACTAAATATCTACACATGACCAAACGTTCGGTTAAAACAGGCCAGCGGGTTAAGCAAGGGCAAACCGTGGGGACACTAGGCGGCACCGGCAGAGTCACGGGGCCTCATCTTCACTATGAATTCTTAGTCAATGGCGTGCACAAGAACCCACGTACAGTGAAACTGCCCCAAGCACAGTCACTAAAAGGAAAAGAGAAGACCCAGTTCAAGCGCTACGCCAACGAACGTATGGCTCAACTCAACCAGTTTAGTCAGTTTATTGCCGACAACAGCCCGCTGCTGAATAATCGAAGCTAGAACGTAACGTCTTTTCGGTATAGGACAACAGATATAAAAAAGCCGCGCCTTATCAGGTGCGGCTTTTTTGTCGTATAACGTTAATTATGTTTATACGCTGAACGATGCACCACAACCACAGGTTGTTGTTGCGTTCGGGTTATCTATAAAGAAGCGTGAGCCTTCTAGGCCTTCCGTATAGTCAACCGTGCCACCGATCAGGTATTGCAGACTCATAGGATCGACGACCAGCGTAACACCGCTTTTTTCAATCGTCGTGTCACCTTCATTTACTTTTTCGTCGAAAGTAAAGCCGTACTGAAAACCACTACAACCACCACCGGTGATATAAACACGTAGTTTCAGCTCCGGGTTTTCTTCTTCGGCGATAAGCGTCTTCACTTTATTCGCTGCAACTTCAGAAAAATTCAGCGGCAAATTAGCATCGCTCATAAAAAAACCTCTCCAATACACTCGGTCATTATCATGATTATCTAATACCTGACTATCTCGTTCAAGTATTCACCACCGATGATCGTCTCGTTAAGCACTTTTTTCTGGTCGATTGTCGGTACTGTCATAAAGAATCATCGAACAAGACGCGCATCATCATAAATCCGTTACTCAGTTCACAAGGACATATTTGAAAGGCTAATAGACCCTAGGTACAATGCCGACAGTTCAAATCAGACCTTATTTGAAAACAGGACATCATAATGAGCAAGTCAGCAGACTTATTTGCCAAAGCACAAAAGACTATTCCGGGTGGTGTTAACTCACCAGTTCGTGCCTTCGCCGGTGTTGGCGGAAGCCCATTATTTATTGAGCGTGCAGACGGCGCTTACATCTTTGATGCTGATGGTAAGGCGTACATTGATTACGTTGGCTCATGGGGACCAATGATTTTGGGTCATAACCATGTAGCCATTCGTGATGCCGTGATCAAAGCCGCTCAACAAGGCCTTAGCTTCGGTGCACCAACAGAAATGGAAATCACCATGGCCGAGCTTGTTTCTAAGTTGGTGCCATCGATGGAAATGGTACGCATGGTGAGTTCAGGCACTGAAGCAACCATGAGTGCTATTCGTTTAGCGCGAGGCTTTACGAACCGCGATAAAATCGTCAAGTTTGAAGGCTGTTACCACGGCCACGCTGATTGCCTATTAGTTAAAGCAGGATCTGGCGCATTAACACTTGGCCAGCCAAGCTCTCCAGGTGTTCCAGCAGATTTTGCTAAGCACACCCTAACTTGTACTTTCAACAACCTAGAATCGGTTCGTGAAGCTTTTGCTGAGCACCCTGAGCAAATTTCATGCATTATCGTAGAACCAGTCGCTGGCAACATGAACTGCATTCCACCAGTTCCTGGTTTCCTAGAAGGCCTACGTGAAATTTGTGACGAATTTGGCGCTTTACTGATTTTAGATGAGGTAATGACTGGCTTCCGTGTTTCGCACGGTGGTGCACAGGGTTACTACAACATCAAACCTGACCTTACCACGCTAGGTAAAGTGATCGGCGGCGGAATGCCTGTCGGTGCTTTCGGCGGCCGTCGTGAAGTCATGGAATACGTTGCGCCAACAGGTCCTGTTTATCAAGCGGGGACCCTGTCAGGTAACCCTGTTGCAATGGCGGCTGGTCACGCTTGCTTAAGCGTATTGACCAAAGAAGGCAACGAGCAGCGTTTGGCAAATACCACCAAACGCCTTGCTGATGGCTTCAAGCACCTTGCTGACAAGTACAGCATCCCACTGCAAACCAACCAAGTGGGTGCGATGTTCGGTTTCTTCTTTACCGACCAAGACAGCGTTACTTGCTACGATAACGTAGCGAAATGTGATATCGAACGCTTCAAACGCTTCTTCAATCTGATGCTACAAAAAGGTATTTACCTTGCACCGTCAGCGTATGAAGCATGCTTCACGTCACTGGCGCACGGTGATAAAGAAATCGAAGCAACACTTGAAGCGGCTGAGTTTGCTTTTGCTACAATCGCTCAAGAAGCAGTATAAGTAATAATAAACAAGCATAATTAATGCCGCTCAATGAGCGGCATTACTTTTTGCATGAAGCCTTTAGTTTGACCCTAAAGCTATTTCCAGAACAATAAAGCGAACACGGCAAGTAACACCAGAATCGCGACCGCTAAAGAAGGCCGACGCTTTTTCTTCGTTTCGCTACCACAATCACAACACCCCATATCAATCCTTCACTCGTTAATTCATGGCCTTTGCGACATCGCTCTAAATCATCAAAGTATTCATCGCTATCATACCGAATAAGATCCTGAACCAATTACCAACAGGTTATATTAATGCACAGCAAGTTATTGCCTCTTTCTCGGCGCGGTGCAATCATAGCAACAAAAGAAAACAAGACCATAACAACATCAGCCAAGCCTAATCGATGCTTTGCCAGAATAATTTGCTAATCTAATTAGATCACCATAAAGGATATAATTGTGCCAAAAGAATTTAGAGTTGAATCTCGCCATTGGTTGCTCATAGGAGCCCTCGCGTTGGCCTCTTATGCCAGTTATACCCTTATTCAACCTTATATAGGTTCAATAGTGATGGCCTTCATCATTTCGTTACTCTATTACCCTGCGCACATTAAAGTCGAAAAGAGAATGCCAAGCTCACCCAATGCTGCATCGATGATATCCTGTACCTTACTGACCTTTATGATTGTCATTCCACTACTGGTCGTTTTCAGTTCGATTATTCATCAAGGTACGACCTTCTCTAAAGACAGTTATATTTGGCTAACATCTGGTGGTGTACAAGAGGTGTTATCTCACCCCTATGTCATTAAGTTCTTTGCTCTTATAGAAAAGTACTCACCTTTTGAACCCGTTGATACACAAATCATTGTTCAAAAAGTTGCCACAGCTGCCTCTAAATTCGGAGCACAGTTACTCAATATCAGTGCAAAGATCCTTGGGGATGCCACCAGCTTTGTGATTAATTTCATGCTGATGTTATTTGTGTTGTTTTTTCTATTACGCGATCACGGCAAAATGGTGGCTGCTCTTCGTCATGTTTTACCACTATCTCGTACTCAGGAAGATGCGGTATTGAATGAAGTTGAAGAAGTGGCTAAATCTGCCGTGCTCGGTTCACTGCTCACCGCACTGGCTCAAGGTTTCGCCGGTGGTTTTGCCATGTGGATGGCAGGCTTCCCGGGGCTATTCTGGGGCTCGATGATGGCGTTTGCCTCTTTAATTCCAGTAGTCGGTACCGCTCTGATTTGGCTACCTGCCAGTATTTACTTACTATTGACCGGTAACTGGGAGTGGGCACTCTTCCTTGCTACTTGGGGAGCAGTCGTTGTTGGTTCTATCGATAACTTCCTACGACCATTGCTCATGCAAGGCAGCTCGGGCATGAGCACTTTATTAATTTTCTTCTCAATACTTGGCGGCCTTCATGTCTTTGGCTTAATCGGCCTGATCTACGGTCCCATCATTTTTGCCGTGACACTGGTGCTGTTCAAGTTGTATGAGGTCGAATTTAAAGATTTTCTCGATCAGCAAGATTTACGCTAATAATATTGAAAGGCAGTCCAAACGCTCTCAACGTTGGGTCTGCCTTTTCTTATTCTGTAATTTATGGAACAATTCGCGCCCGATATCCATGCACCCATTTTTGAGGCCGTTATGTCTTACTCTGCTGCTAGCCAAGTCGTCGCCCGCCAGCTAGAATTTTTTGAAAATCGAAAAGTACTGGTCGCCGGTGAACTGTCTGACTCATTCCCTATCGAGCTCGCGAATACCGCTGGCTCTGTGACAGTTTTTACGACTAACTATGGTTACTTCCGCAGTCTGTCTGGCCGCTCAAAGGTGCAAGCTCACTTTGGCGCAGAATTTACCGAACAAGCAGATATCGACATGATTTTGCTGTATTGGCCAAAAGCCAAAGCAGAAGCCGATTATTTACTTTCGATGTTATTAGCCAAATTTGGTCCACAAACCGAAATCTGTATCGTTGGTGAGAACCGAAGCGGTGTACGCAGTGCAGAGAAAATGTTTAGTGCCTATGGCCCATTGACCAAATACGACTCAGCGCGCCGCTGCAGTTTTTATTGGGGACGCTGTGAGCACGCTGTTCCGGCTTTCAACATGAATGACTGGTACCGCAGTTATCCACTTTCTGTCGCAAATACTGAATTAACGATCCGTTCACTGCCAGGTGTCTTTAGCCACGGTGAGTTTGATAAAGGATCAGAGTTACTGCTTGAAACTATGCCTAAGTTATCAGGAAAAGTGCTCGATTTCGGTTGTGGTGCAGGCGTCATTGGCGCTGTGATGAAAACAAAAAATCCCAATATCACGCTAGAGCTATGTGATATCAGTGCACTCGCCATTGAGTCAGCAAAAGAAACCTTCCGTGTGAATCAGCTGGAAGCGAACTTTACGGCAACAGATGTGTATGCGGCATTATCTGGCCCGTACAATTACCTGATCAGCAACCCGCCTTTCCATGCGGGTTTAAAAACATTCTATTCGGCAACCGAAGACTTTATCGCTCAAGCACCTAACTATTTGGCTCACAACGGAAAGTTGATTGTTGTTGCAAATAGCTTCTTACGTTACCCACCATTAATCGAAGCAAGTTTAGGCCACTGTGAAATCAGTGCTAAGAACAATAAATTCAATATTTACACTGCGCAAAAATAGAGACAGAAAGCCGGACTCTGTACCGGCTCTTTATTCTGCCATGACCAATTATGAGCGTAATCCGGCCCTTTACTGATGTAAATTACGTCAATTCTGTGTGTCGGCACACGCTTCCCTATACACTTCCTTGCCTCTGCGAAAAAACCAAGTATAACGATCGGTTAAGGTGATATTAGCCGATTAGCAAGACGTCAATACCGTTAAATCCCTCGGCAAAACATCACTGAAAACAATTTAACTTCCTTAGTTATCACTTAGTTAAATAAACCTTACACCATAGGTAATTTCAGGCACCGGAATGCAGAAAACGACCCGTTTCAAGCGCCTCCAGCATACACTTATGTTGGCCTTTTTAATGCTCAGTATCACTCCCCTGACACTGTCAGCTTTATTTTTTCTAAATTCTCATACAACCGATTTAGCGGAGCAAAGTACTAACCATTTAGCTTCTCTGCTGGACAATAAACAAAAACAATTAAATAGCTTTTTTGCCGCGAGAGAATCTGAAGTACAAAGCTTTGCCCGCTCTGAGCTAGCTAATGCCAGCGGCGGTCGGTTTTATGGCTTAGTCGGTGCCTATCACCAATTGGGGGACATCAACACACAAATTAATAACACGAGTCGCAGCAACTACTACACCAAAACACTCACTCGAAAACTGAATATCGATCAAAATTCAGGTGGCTATGTTGGACACGAACGCTATCGCTTAATGTATAAACGCTACAATTGGGCTTACGATGAGTATCTTAAACGCTCCAGCTTCAACGATATATTACTGGTTGATTTAAAAGGTAACGTCGTTTACGCGGCAAACAGTCCAGATTCCTTTAGTGTTGATCTTGAACAACCCCCTGAAGCATACGCGGCATTAGCCGAGACGTTCCAAGCAATAAAAGAAAAAACCCAGCAGTCCCTGAAGGAACCAGAGCAAGTACCTGTGGTATTTACCGATTTTGTCGAAGAGGCAGGAAGCACTGAATTGTCGGCATGGTTTGCAGCTCCGATCATTCAACAAGGCTACCTCCATAGCTATGTACTCTTTAAGCTCAGCAACAAATCAATTCGAGAGTTTCTCTCTGACACAGGCAATTCCAGCTACTATGTTCAGACATTACTCGTCGGTCAGGATCACCTCTCTCGCTTACCCATAGTAGACAATGCACCAACCACACTAACGAGCAGCAGCATCGATAGTGCCCTAGCAGGCAACAGCGGTGTGGGTAGTTTTACCAACTTCAACGGGATCCCTGTTCTCAGTGCCTTTGCACCGATGAATATCATGGGCACACCTTGGGCTTTAGTGGTGGAATTACCAGAAGAGGAAGCCTTCGCACGCATTCGTCAACTAGAAAAAATCTTCTTGATAGCAATGTTCACTGCAATTGTCTTAGTGATTATTGCTTCTCATTGGCTATCCAATTCAATTACCGCCCCATTGCTACGGTTAACTTGGGCTGCAGAGCGAGCTTCAGCCGGTGATTTAGAGCAAAAGATAGAAAGTACAGAAAGAAGTGATGAAATAGGACGGCTCGCGACCAGTTTTTCCCGGATGCAATCATCAATAAGAGATAAGATCAGCTTAATCCGAGAGCAAAACACCGAGTTAGAGCAAAACCTTCAAGTTATTCAGCAGCAAAACAAAGATTTGCAAACAGCTGATAAACTAAAAGATGAATTCCTTGCTACCACCTCGCACGAGCTTCGTACGCCACTCCATGGCATGGTGGGTATAGCCGAATCTCTACTCGCTGGCGCCAACGGACCCGTGCAAAATTCCCAACGTCGCCAACTTGAGATCATGATCAGTAGTGGCCAACGGCTGACTAACTTAGTGGATGATCTACTTGATTACCATAAAATGCGCTATGGCAACATGGACATCCAAAAACAAGCTGTAGACGTTGCTTCTGCAGCGCGTTTAGTTCTAGAGCTTTCAAGCCACCTGCTCGGCAGTAAACCAGTCAGGATCATCAATCAGATTCCAAATGACTTACCCCTTGTCCTCGGTGATGAACAGCGCCTGGAGCAAGTACTGTACAACCTTGTTGGTAATGCAATTAAGTACACCTCAGAAGGGAAAATTATCCTTTCCGCAACCATTTTAGAAAACCAGCTTAGAATTCAAGTTGTCGATACCGGTCAAGGGATCCCAACAGAACAACTGGAACATATCTTTGAACCGTTAACTCAGGCAAGTGGTTCAAATTATCGCCAAGGGGCTGGTCTGGGGCTATCAATCAGTCGCCAGCTAATCGAATTAATGGGTGGGCGATTGTATGTCAGCAGCCAGCCTATGATAGGAACAACCTTTAGCTTTACCATTAACCTCGCGTCAGACAATGATATTGCTAGTAGCCAACTTACAAACCGAAATAAACATTTTCAGGCACCTCTCGCCGATACCATGGTATGCGAACCTGAACATATCCCTGAAAATCCGGACGGTGAGTTACTGCTAATTGTTGATGACGAACCCGTTAATTTGCAGGTTTTAAACAACTTCTTACGCCTAGAGGGCTACCGAGTTGTCACAGCAGAAAGCGGGCCGCAAGCGTTAAAAATCATCGAAGAACAGCCACCAGCCTTGATGCTGCTTGATATCATGATGCCAGAGATGTCAGGTTATGAGGTCTGTGAATACTTACGGAAACAATATAGCTTGCTCGACTTACCTATTATCATGCTCTCGGCACTTGGCCAAGTTCAAGATAGAGTCAGAGGGTTTGAATCTGGCGCGAACGATTACTTAACAAAGCCGTTCAATAAAGAAGAACTTAATGCCCGTATCAATGCGCACTTGAAAGCGAGCCAAACAGAAAAGCAACGTAATGAAAATCAACGTTTAGCCGAGGAAATAGGCCGAAGGGTACAAGTAGAAGCAGGGCTTATCGAAACACAAAGCCGCCTGCTGGGCTTATTAGAATCGACTAACGAAGCAATCCTTTGTGTACAAAGTGGTGGGCGTATTCGCTACGCAAATGGCGCTGCAGGTAAGCTGTTTAAACGCGCACCTGAGCACATTGAACGCCACAATATCGAAGATATTTTAGCGACACATTTACCCGAAGATATCAGTAATAGCCATCACTTCCACGGTAATTTAATGTTCCGTATCGGAGACCAACTTACCCCTCTCGATACTGATGTGATAAACCTTCCGGAAGAATCTGGCCTATTAAGAATGTTTATTTTTGATAACCACGGCCCAACCGAGCAGCATCGTATTAGACTATTAGAAAATGCTGTTGAGGTCATATCAGGCTTTGCTTTCGATGGTGACAAAGGCAACTTAGATAAACTCAGAACCCTTGGCGATGAGTTTAGTCACCTCGCTGACAAACTGGATGATAAAGGGAAAGACAAGCACGATACGCTACGTGAGCTACTGGTTGAGATAATGAAAGCAACGCTGAGGCTTTGGGAGGTTTCGTCTAAGAAAACGAAGTTCGAGTTAGCCGAAGAAAGCGGCCTATGGCGCGTGTACCTTGATCGTAGCACGCTACAAACACGTACCTTAGACAAGTATTTGCACCTTGAAACCTTGCCAAAAACGCCACGCTGGCGCACAGTCTTAAGCACGATAGACTTTGTGCTAGACCGCTGCCATACCCCTTTAAATGAACGAGAGCAGCTCTGTACGATGAAGGCTCAACTCCAGCACTTAATTCATCAATAAAGACTTGTTAGCCTTACTAGCCCACCTTAATGGTGGGCTTTTTCATGCCTCAAATTATCCATAAAATATCGGTTAAAAACCGACAATAGCACTGAGAAAACCTGTGTAAAATAACCGCATAACTCGATAAATAGTGCCGGTTTATACCTCATTGAAGAAAATGTTTTAGTTTATGAGACAACTATCACAACAAATCCACGCCTAAAAATTTCCGCAGGGAATTAACCACGAAATCCCCCCGCATTACATCACAGTTTCATATTCAGACAATTAAAACACCACTAAGCAATGGCTATTACGATAGTACTTACTAACATGTAAAATGTAACGGAAGGTAGGTTTCATGACACTCCTCACAACCAAGCGAGTGTGCAGTGCGAGATCACAGTCGTTAATTAACGTTTTTTACGAGAGTGGCAAGCATTTTAACGTTTTTAACGGATTGCCAGATTGACCTAATTGTTAATCCGGAGTTTCCTTAAGGCATTGAGAGCCTACAAGGCCATTCGTTCAGATCGCTTTACTCATATCTAAACGAAGTAGGTTCCAAACTCCCTCGTAAGTTGCGAGGGCTCTTTTCAATAAGTGAAACTAAAAGCAAAGAGTAAGGAACAGCTATGCTTGCCAATATAAAGAAAACTCATTTAGCAATGGCAGTTATTGCCGCAGCAGCTTCAGCACTGACAGCACCTGTTGTCTCAGCAGCAGAGCGCAGCGAGCTAACAATTGTGCCTCAGTTCTACCCTACAATGGTGCGCAACTTTAACCCATTTTTAGACACCAGCCTACACACAACAACCGAGTTCATTTACGAGCCATTGGTTATCTTTAACCAAATGCATGGTAATGAGCCAGTAATGCGTTTAGCCAAAGACTATTACATGTCTGATGACCTAATGCAGGTTACGTTTGAATTGCGTGATGGCCTTAAGTGGTCTGATGGCGAAGCACTGACGGCAGAAGATATTGCATACACCATCGAGCTACTTCAGAAACAACCTGAGCTTGACCGTACTGGTGTAAATAAGTGGGTTAAATCAGTTAAGACTAAAGGTAACAAGGTTATCTTCACGCTAACTGAAGCGACATCAAATGCGCCATTTGAGATTACGAAAGTATCTTTTGTTCCGAAGCACATCTGGAGCAAAGTAGAAAACCCAGCATCTTTTGCTAACGAAAACCCTGTAGGTTCTGGTGCATTTACAGCCATCGACACCTTCACTCCACAGCTTTACACGCAGTGTCAAAACCCGAACTACTGGGATAAAGACAACTTAGATGTAGATTGTCTACGTATGCCTCAAATCGCAGGTAACGATCAGTTACTGGCTAAAGTGATCAACTCAGAACTTGATTGGACATCATCGTTCATTCCTGACATTGACAGCACTTACGCGGCAGCAAATCCAAACCACAAGTATTGGTATCCTGCGGCAGGTACGCAGTCATTCCTTGTGAACTACAAATCGCCAAATAATGGCAATAACGAAGCAATCAATAACGTTGATTTCCGTCGTGCCTTCTCTATGGCAATTGACCGTCAGACAATCATTGATATTGCTTTCTATGGCAACGGCTCACCAAACCATTACGCATCAGGCCTAGGTGACGCACATAAAAGCTGGTCAGATCCTAGTGTTTACAACAAGTACAAAGACTTCAACACCTACAATGTAGACAATGCTAAAGCGTTGCTGAAAAAAGCAGGCTTTAAAGACACCAATGGTGATGGTTTTGTAGAAACCCCATCAGGCGAAAAAATTGTCTTTGATATCATCTCTCCAAACGGTTGGACTGATTTCAATAACACTGTCCAGCTTGGTGTAGAACAACTTCAAGATGTTGGTATCAACGCAAGGGCTCGTACACCTGACTTCGCGGTTTACAACAAAGCGATGCAAGATGGCACTTATGATGTAGCTTATACCAACTACTTCCTTGGCGCCGATCCTCATACTTACTGGAATGATGGCTACAACTCAGCACTTCAGGAAGGTGAAGGTAAACCTCGTTTCGCGATGCACCACTTCAAGAGTGCGCAGCTAGACAAACTTCTAAACAGCTTCTACAAAACAGCTGACCGTGATGAGCAGTTAGAAATTGCCCACAACATTCAGAAGATCATCGCTGAAAATCAAATCACGATTCCTGTAACAACAGGTGCGTTCAACTTCCAGTACAACACAACTCGTTTTGACGGTTGGTGGAATGAGAACAACCCTAAAGGCCGTCCAATGGTATGGGCTGGTGTTCAGGAGCGTCTACTTCAGGTACTTGACCTAAAACCAAAAGCTTAATTTCTGTTTAACTTGCGGTGTGCGTCTTGCACACCGCGTATTCCCCCCTCCCACTGTAGTTTATGGCGCCAGTCGTCAGGGGGTTTTTTGTCCTGAATCCAGCTCCGGGAGTGTTGCTGGTATGGAAAGGTGTGAGTTATGGGTTTTTTTCTACGACGTTTATCGTTTTATTTCATAGCGTTCCTCGTGGCCGCTACGATCAACTTTATAATACCGCGGGCCATGCCTGGTGACCCAGTTACCATGATGTTTGCCAACGCAACGATTCAAGTTACGCCTGAGCGTATTGCCGCTATGACCAAGCTATTAGGCTTTGTCGACGGACCGTTATACGAGCAATACTTTACCTACCTTAAAAGTATCTTCAGCTGGAACTTAGGGATCTCTATTCAGACCTACCCACAAACAGTAAACACCATGCTAGGTAACGCTGTTGGTTGGTCACTGTTTCTAGCCGGTACTGCAGTTATCCTTTCATTCTGCATTGGCTCGGTTCTAGGTATTTTTGCAGCATGGAAACGCGGCAGTAAATACGATGCCTTTATTTCTCCTGCAATGCTGGTTATTCAAGCTGTTCCCGCTGTCGTCACCGCGATGATTGCGCTTTACACCTTTTCGGTCAGCCTTAAATGGTTCCCGAGTGGTTACGCATATACCGCTGGTAACGTTGCCGACTGGAGCAGCTGGGCGTTCTACAAAGATGTCGCTTATCATGCCGTACTGCCTTTGGTGTGTGCCACTATCATCCAAATCGGCGGCTTCCTGATCAGCATGCGTAATAACATGATCAACCTGCTAAATGAAGACTACATTACCATGGCCAAAGGTAAGGGGCTGAGTGAGAATCGCGTTGTCTTTAACTACGCCGCTCGCAACGCCATGCTACCGAGTGTCACCGCCCTTTCCATGGCTCTTGGTATGGCTATCGGTGGTCAGCTTATCATCGAAATCATCTTCAACTATCCAGGTCTTGGTACTGTGCTGCTTAATGCAATCAACGCCCGTGACTACCAAGTATTACAAGGCCAATTACTGATCATGACCTTGTTCATGCTGTTCTTTAACTTCCTTGCTGACTTACTCATTGTTGCCTTGGATCCTCGCCTACGTAAGGGAGGTAAATAATCATGAAAGCGCTATTCAAATTACTGTCGAATAATGGCAAGGCGATGGTCGGCCTTATTATTATCACCACCTTTATTCTGGGCGCCATATTTGCCCCGGTGATCACCAAACACGCACCAGATCGTAAAACGGGTAACCCACACGAATACCCTGCGTTTGTCGTAAAAGCAGCGCAAAACAACCCAGATGGTTGGGTGGCAGAAAACCTAGCAGATAACCGCCGTACTTTGCTTATGTCGAAAGACGCAGATCATGTTTTAGGCACATCTCGTATGGGCCGCGATATCTGGTCGCAGGTTGTTTATGGCACACGTACCTCGCTCGCAGTTGGTTTTGGTGCCGGTATTGTTGTGTGTTTATTAGCGACAATCATTGGTGTATCAGCCGGTTACTTCGGTGGCCGAGTCGATGATGTGCTGACAGCGGCAATGAATATCATGCTGGTTATACCGCAGTTCCCGCTCCTATTTGTGATAGCTGCCTTTATCGGGCAGGCAGGGCCTCTTACCATCGCCATTGTAATAGGGGTCACCTCCTGGGCTTGGGGGGCACGAGTCGTACGGGCGCAGACGCTATCCCTCAGAGAAAAAGAGTTCGTTAAAGCTGCTGAGGTACTGGGTGAATCATCATGGCGCATCATCTTTGTTGAAATATTGCCAAACCTCGTCTCTATCGTCGGCGCAAGCTTCATTGGTTCCGTCATGCTCGCCATCATGACTGAAGCAACACTGTCATTCCTTGGCCTTGGTGACGCTAGCACTATTAGCTGGGGCGTCATGCTTAACAATGTTCGTACATCTTCGTCCATGCTTGTTGGCGCTTGGTGGGAACTATTAGCACCATGTATTGCGTTGATTTTCATTGCAATTGGCCTTGCCTTACTTAACTTTGCCGTTGATGAAATCGCTAACCCACAGCTTCGCTCTCATAAAGGTATGCGTCGCTGGCAGAACATGGCAAAGAAAAACCAAGCAAAAGAAAAAGCTGTTGTTGACGCACAGCCAGCCCTTGAAGGGGGAGAAAAATAATGACCAATCCACAAATCTCCATTCGCAACCTATGTGTTGACTACATTACAGAATCAGGTGATGTTCGAGCCGTAAACAACGTTAGCTTTGATATCGGTAAAGGTGAAGTTTTTGGCCTAGCTGGAGAATCTGGCTGCGGAAAGTCTACCGTTGCTATGGCATTAATGCGCCTGCATAAGCCACCAGCATTTATTACTGGTGGAGAAGTCATCTTCGACGGCCACGGTGATATTTTGAAATACAGCGACTCGCAAATGACAGCCTTCCGCTGGAGTGAGATCTCGATGGTATTTCAGAGTGCAATGAATGCACTCAACCCAGTACTTACCATAGAAGAGCAGTTCTGTGACGTGATCATGCGTCATACCAACTTTAGCCGTGAACAGGCGGTTCGTCGTGCAGAAGGCCTGCTGGAAATTGTCGATATTCACCCTAATAGACTGCGTGACTATCCGCACCAGTTCTCTGGTGGTATGCGCCAACGATTAGTTATCGCTATTGCACTCGCGCTTAACCCAAAAATGATCATCATGGATGAGCCTACCACGGCACTGGATGTAGTGGTTCAGCGAGAAATTCTTCAGAAAATTTATGCACTGAAAGAAGAGTTTGGCTTCTCGATTTTATTCATTACCCATGACTTATCACTGATGGTCGAGTTCTCTGACCGTATCGGCATCATGTACTCCGGTGAACTGGTTGAAGTCGCGCCATCAAAACAAATACTAGAAACCCCGTTCCACCCTTATACCGAAGGGTTGGGTAGCTCGTTCCCACCATTAACAGGGCCAAAAACCCGCTTAACCGGGATCCCAGGCAACCCGCTGAACTTATTAGAAGTGCCAACAGGTTGTCGCTTTCAGGCTCGCTGTAGCAAGACGCATGACGCTTGTTTCACTAAAGCAACGCAGTTACGTCAACTAGAACCGAGCCGTTTAAGCAACTGCCACCTATTCAACAAGAGCAGTTAATAAAGAGAAGAATTAGGAGGCATTATGAGCAAGCCATTAGGACAACCAATTATCGAAGGGAAGAATCTGGTTAAAGACTTCCCTGTAAGCAGCAACTCCATTAAAAAGTCACTGATGCGAGCAATCAATGACGTGTCATTCAAAATGTATAAAAGCCGTGGGCTCGCGGTTGTCGGTGAGTCAGGATCGGGTAAATCAACCACCGCCAAAATGATCGCTAAAATGTATGCCCCAACCAGTGGCCACATTGAGTACTTTGGCCGCGATATTGCGTCGATTAAAAAGACGAACGATCTTATGCAATACCGCCAAGGCGTGCAGATGGTTTGGCAAGACCCGTTTGGCTCACTAAACCCAACCCATACGATCTTTCACCATATTGCGCGCCCATTACTGATCCACAATAAAGTCACTAAAGGCAACAAGAAAGAATTGGAAGAAATGGTGTATAGCCTACTTGATCAGGTTGGCTTGATCCCACCGAAAGAGACAGCGGCTAAATACCCTCATCAGCTTTCCGGAGGCCAACGTCAGCGCGTTAACCTTGCACGTAACATTGCCGTTGGTGCCGAGGTTGTACTCGCCGATGAGCCAACATCGATGCTTGATGTTTCGATCCGAGCCGGCGTTCTCAACCTCATGGAAGAGATGAAATTCGAGCGTGAAATGGCATTGCTATATATCACACACGATATTGCGACAGCACGTTACATTGCAGAAGATCTTGCCGTGATGTATGTCGGCCATATGGTTGAATGGGGCGACACGGAAGAGATCATCCATGATCCTCAACACCCATACACCCAGTTATTAGTGTCTGCCGTACCCGATCCTAGCAAATCAATCCATGAAAAACTAAAAGGCAACAAAGGGGAGATCCCTCTTTGGACGCCAGATAGCCTTGGTTGCCCATTTGCAGGCCGATGTACCCACGCTACAGACAAGTGTCGTGAACAGCTACCGGGGATAACCCAGCTGTCTGACAACCACTTTGTCCGTTGCTATTTATACGAAAACTGATCGGAGGATCCATGCAGCTGTTAACGAATCACTTGGGTTATGAGCGCCATGGCGCTAAGCAAGCTATCTTGCAAGCATCTCAACCTCAGCACTTTAATAATGCAGAGCTGGTATGCAATTCAACTAACAAGCCCATGTTACAGCTGCCTCTCAAGGCCTGTGGTCCGGTAGACCAGTGGCACACCGGATATACCTACACCATCGATTTCACCGCACTAGATACGTGTGGTGAGTTCTTTCTTCGTGTTGGGGATATCCAGTCGTCGCCATTTAAGATTGCCGAGGGGCTGTTAATGCATCGCACATTTAGCGATGTACTCCATTACTTCAAGTCACAACGCTGTGGCGGGATCTATGAAAAGGCAGATCAGTACGCGCCTGTTCTTGGCAGCGATAAAACCGTTGATGCCCGAGGTGGCTGGTACGATGCATCGGGCGATGTCAGTAAGTACTTCAGTCACCTTTCTTATAGTAACTACTTAAACCCACAGCAAACACCCATGATCGTATGGAACATGCTTAATGCCTTTGAGCTGCTAGGTAATGAGCAAGATATTGCTAACTTCACGCGCATTCGATTATTGGAAGAAGCACTACACGGCGCAGACTTCCTGCTGCGGATGAAATCACCTGATGGTTATTTTTATATGACGGTGTTTGATAAGTGGAGTAAATCAACCGAGCAACGTGAAATTTGCAGCTATGCCACCCAGTGTGGCGTTAAATCAGATCAGTATCAGGCCGCTTTCCGCCAAGGAGCAGGCGTTGCCATTGCTGCTTTAGCGAATGCAGCTCGTCTACTCGATGATCATTCGGTACAAACCCTTGGTTTTGGCGACGCAAAGCAAGCAGCAGCTTACCTAGACGCGGCCAAAGAGGGATATTGGCACCTGATTGAAATGAACTCTCGCTACCTTGATGATGGCTGCGAAAATATTCTTGATGAGTATTGTGCCCTACTCGCGGCAATAGAGCTCTATCGCGCAACGGCAGAAAGCCGTTACTTAAACGAAGCACGCCGCTGGGCGGATCAACTGGCTACACGACAAGTTAACGATGAGCAATATAGCCACTATTGGTCTGCTAATAGTGATGGGAGTCGCCCTTATTATCATGCAGCTGAAGCAGGATTACCCGCGATCAGCCTTATGCAATACCTCAACATTGAAACCGAGTCTGGACGCATTCAGGCTTTAGGGAACGTGGTTCATAATGCGCTTAAATTTGAATTAAGCATCACGAATGAGGTTAACAACCCATTTGGCTACCCTCGCCAGTATGTCAAAGCAATTGATAGCCATAAACACAGTGCTTTTTTTATTCCTCACAACAACGAAACGGGTTATTGGTGGCAAGGTGAAAATGCTCGAATTGCCTCACTAGCTGCAATGGCCTATATGGCTTTACAGTGCTCAGCCGCTTCGCCTTTACACCCTGCATTAAAAATCTATGCACAGCGTTTAACAGATTGGCTTGTTGGCCTTAATCCTTTTGATATATCGATGATAGATGGGCATGGACGAAATAATCCTGACTACCTCTCAACGTTAGGTTTTCACAATGCCAAAGGGGGGGTCTGTAATGGCATCACCGCTGGCTTTGAAAATGAACACGATATCGCTTTCAACCCCAATCCACACGATCAAGACATACTGCAAAACTGGCGCTGGGGTGAACAATGGATCCCACATGCTGGCTGGTACCTGCTCGCCATAACCTTGCAGTATAAGGAGCGTCACCATGGCTAACTCTATCGCTTACTTCGTTGGTATCGATGGTGGCGGCACATCGTGCCGGGCACGTATTACCGATATCAACGGCACATTACTGGGTGAAGCCAAAACAGGCAGCGCCAACATCTTATTAGGGGCTGATGTCGCAATGCGTTCTATTCAGGGTGCCATTGCAACAGCAGCAGAGATCGCGGGGTTAAACGAGCAACACTATACCCAAATGGCCGTTGGTCTAGCGCTTGCTGGCGCAGAGCAACAAGACGCGTGGTATGAGTTCATGTCACTGCCACATCCTTATGCGTCAGTAACATTGAATACGGATGCTTACGGAGCCTGTCTTGGTGCCTGGCGGGGACAAGATGGTGCAATCTTAATTGCCGGTACTGGTTCATGCGGCATTTTATTAAGCAACGGTGAACAACATATTGTTGGCGGACGAGAATTTCCAATTTCCGACCAAGGTGGCGGTGCTGTCATGGGGTTACGCCTGATCCAGCAAGTGCTACTCGCATCTGATGGTATTCGAACCACAACCCCACTTGCTCAATACATGCTTGAACACTTCAACCATGATATTGATGCCATTGTTAACTGGTCAAAAACCGCTAGACCTTGTGATTATGGACAATTTTCCCCCGCAATTTTTTCATATGCCAGCCAAGGCGATCAACTTGGTATTAAAATGCTCAACCAAACAGCGGCTGATATTGAAATGTGGATGCAAGCACTTATCAATAAAGGCGCAAAGCAAATCTGCCTAATGGGCAGCATTGCAGAACGTATAGTGCCATGGCTGATCCCTCCTATGCAGAAGCATGTCGCCGTCCCTCAAGGCGATGCTATGGATGGTGCACTTACCATGGCTCACGGAAACCATAACTTATACCCACTGCGAGGCTAATCATGAGCTACCGTCTAGATTTTGCCGTTATAGAACAAAAAGCCAAGCAGTCACGCTTTGCACTGACCCTTCATAATCTAACTGATAAACCGTTAGATAATTGGTCTTTGCACTTTAGCATTGGTCGCTGGATCACCCCCAATTCATTAACTCAAGGTTCATTACAGCAGCTTGGAAGTTATTGTGTTTTTCAACCCAATAGTCGCAACACGCTGGCACCCAATTGTCACTATTATACTGAATTTACAATTGGTACCGCGCCATTTAGCTTATTTGACGACGGGATCCCTGAAGCTTTTCTCTCCATTAATACCAGTGAGAGCTTCATTACCCCAATCCCGGTAGAAGTCACAACCATTGACTTGCAACAGCAAACCCAAGAGCGATTCACCACCGCTTTACCACCAGCAAACGCGATTAATATTATCCCGGCTCCAAGCTCACTGCAGATATTGGACGGTGTATTTGCCCTCAATCGGCATACTTCAATAGCAAAACCTTGTAACGAAGCAGCTGGCAGTTGTCGCTGGCTTCAGGCGCAATTAACGACTCTGCTACATGAAGATATCCCAACAAGCCAAAGTGGCAATATCATTTATCAGCAGAATGAGAACCTTAGTGACGGTGAATACTCGGTATTAGTCGAAGCCGAGCATATCTGGCTTCAAGCAAACTCCGCTGCAGGCTTCACTCATGCAACCGCAACGTTATTGCAGCTGATCCCAACAACGCTAAGCCATCAAGCGCAAGCGGCCTATCATATTCCTATGGTAGAAGTGCACGATGCGCCCCACTACCACTATCGTGGCATGATGCTGGACTGTGCTCGCCACTTCCACCCAATCAAGCGTCTCAAATTTCTTATCGATCAACTTGCGCGTTTGAAGTTCAATACCTTCCATTGGCACCTAACTGATGATGAAGCATGGCGAATTGAAATTGATGCTTACCCCGAGTTAACACGTATTGGTGCTTGGCGTGGACCAAATGAAGCTATCCAGCCTCAATTCACAACGATCAGCCAGCGTTATGGTGGCTTCTATTCCAAGCAAGATATCCGAGAGTTTATTACCTATGCTCAAGATCGCGGGATCACCGTTATTCCTGAGATAGACATGCCAGGCCACTGTCGCGCCGCGATTCGATCGTTGCCAGATTTACTTATTGATCCTGATGATAAATCGCAATATCGCAGTATTCAGAACTACCCTGATAATGTTTTATCACCCGCAATCAAAGGGACGTATACCTTTATTACCAATGTGCTCGATGAGGTCTGTGAACTATTCCCAAGCCCATACATTCATATTGGTGGTGACGAAGTACCAACAGGCGTATGGACTGATAGCCCTGCTTGCCACGCCCTTATGACAGAGCATGGCTACCAACACCCAGAAGAACTCCAAGGTCATATCTTACGCTTTGCTGAAGAGCACCTTCAGTCTAAAGGCAAACGTATGATGGGTTGGGAAGAGGCAACCCATGGTGACAAAGTCAGCAAAGATACCGTTATTTTTTCTTGGCAAAATGAAAAAGCTGGCCTCGAATGCGCCCAAGCAGGCTTTGACGTCATCATGCAGCCAGCACAATACACTTACCTCGATTTAGCTCAGGGTTACTCTGCAGAAGAGCCGGGCGTTGATTGGGCCGGAAAGCTCCCACTTGACCATATCTATACTTACCACCCACTTGCTGAACTTCCAGCTGACGATCCTGCTCACCAACATATAAAAGGCATTCAGTGCGCCCTTTGGTGCGAAATCATCAATAGCCAGAGTCGACTCGAATTCATGCTTTACCCTCGCTTGCTAGCAATATCTGAAATTTGCTGGACAGCACCAAACAACCGTAATTGGTCAGATTTCAAGGCACGCCTTAATGGCCAGTTAGCTTATTTAGATAAGGCGGGGATCAACTACCGCCACTGCGAATAAAGCGCAGGAACACGAATACATTTAAAGGATTGAACACCATGAAATACGGTTACTTTGATAACGACAACAGAGAGTATGTGATTACCCGTCCCGATGTGCCTGCACCTTGGACGAATTACCTGGGTACCGAAAAGTTTTGTACTGTGATCTCGCAAAATGCAGGCGGCTATTCCTTTTATAACTCACCTGAATACAACCGTGTGACAAAATTCCGTCCTAACGCGACATTCGACCGTCCAGGGCATTACGTTTACCTACGTGACGACCAAACAGGCGACTATTGGTCAATCTCTTGGCAACCTGTAGCCAAAAGCCTTGATGAGGCGAATTATGAGGTACGTCATGGCCTGTCATACTCTAAGTTCAAATGTGAATATAGCGATATCACAGCCACTAAGACCCTGTTTGTACCCAAAGGGGAAGATGCTGAAATTTGGGATGTTGTGATCAAAAACACAGGTGATACCCCGCGTACCATCAGTGCATTCTCTTTTGTTGAGTTCTCATTCAGTCATATTCAATCAGACAACCAAAACCATCAGATGAGCTTGTATTCAGCGGGCACGGCTTACCGCGAAGGCGTGATTGAGTACGATCTTTATTACAACACCAATGATGCTGAAGGCTTCTACTACCTTGCTTCAACATTTGCCCCAGACAGCTACGACGGTCAACGTGATAGCTTCTTAGGTTTATACCGTGATGAAGCGAACCCAATCGCGGTAGAGAAAGGGCAGTGTTCCAACAGTGCGCAAACCTGTTACAACCATTGTGGCTCTTTACACAAACAGTTCACCATACAACCCGGTGAAGAGGTTCGCTTTGCCTACATTCTGGGTATTGGTAAAGGCAACGGCGAGCGCCTACGTGAAAAATACCAAAATTTGGCAGAAGTTGATGCTGCATTTAACGGTATCAAAGCGCATTGGGATGAACGCTGTGCGAAGTTCCAAGTCAAATCACCGAATGAAGGCCTTGATACCATGATCAACACATGGACACTATATCAAGCTGAAACTTGTGTTGTCTGGTCTCGCTTTGCCTCATTCATTGAAGTAGGTGGCCGTACTGGCCTCGGTTATCGCGATACCGCTCAGGACGCGATTTCAGTGCCACACTCTAATGCTGAAATGACACGCAAACGCCTTGTCGATCTGCTCCGCGGCCAAGTTAAAGCCGGCTACGGCTTACACTTATTCGATCCTGATTGGTTCGATCCAGAAAAAGCCGATGTTGAACCTTCGAAGTCACCGACGGTTGTCCCGACGCCATCTGATGAAGATAAAATTCACGGCATTCAAGATACCTGTTCGGACGATCATCTATGGCTCGTCCCAACTATCTGTAAATACGTAATGGAAACAGGTGAAGAAAGCTTCTTTGATGAAGTGATCCCTTATGCCGACGGTGGAAATGCCTCTGTTTATGAGCACTTGAAAGCAGCACTCAACTTCTCCGCTGAATACGTGGGTCAAACAGGAATTTGTAAAGGTCTACGTGCCGACTGGAATGATTGTCTCAATCTGGGTGGTGGCGAGTCCGCAATGGTGTCTTTCCTTCACTTTTGGGCATTGCAAGAATTCATCGAACTTGCCAAATACCTTGGCAAAACAGAGGATGTCGACAAGTACACGGTAATGGCTGCCGATGTTCGCGAAGCCTGTGAAACTCATCTATGGGATGAAGAAGGCGAATGGTATATCCGTGGCTTAACGAAAAGCGGCGATAAGATTGGCACCGCACAACAAACCGAAGGTCGTGTTCACCTAGAGTCAAATACTCTCGCTGTTCTCTCTGGTCTTGCTTCGCAAGATCGTGGTGAGAAAGCGATGGATGCTGTCGATGAGAATTTGTACTCAGAGTATGGCCTCCATCTTAATGCACCGTCATTCTCAACACCGAATGACGACATTGGGTTTGTTACCCGTGTATATCAAGGCGTGAAGGAAAACGGCGCAATCTTCTCGCACCCTAATCCATGGGCTTGGGTTGCAGAGGCAAAACTCGGTCGAGGGGATCAGGCAATGAAATTCTTCGATGCCCTTAACCCATACAACCAAAACGACATGATCGAAAAACGTATTGCCGAACCATACTCGTACGTGCAGTTCGTTATGGGTCGTGATCACCAAGATCACGGTCGAGCAAATCACCCATGGCTGACAGGTACATCAGGCTGGGCATACTTTGCCGTCACCAACTTCATTTTAGGAATACAGACTGGATTCTCTGGCTTGAGCATCGAACCTTGTATTCCAACCGATTGGCCGGGATTCGAGGTTAGCCGGCAATGGCGTGGTGCGACCTACCAAATCAATGTTGAAAACCCTGACGGTATCAGTAAAGGCGTGAAATCAATCACCCTTAACGGCGAGGTAATTAACGGTGTGATCCCTCCACAAGCGGAAGGAACCACTAACATCGTCACGGTTGTAATGGGCTAATTTTTTCGGGAGCGTCCTTTGCGCTCCCACTTTTGCGATAAATGAGAGAAATAGGAGTTCCACCATGATTCAGTTTGGAACCGGTGGCTGGCGCGCACTGATCGGTGAAGAGTTCACGAAAGAAAACGTACGTATCGTGGCTCAGGCCATAGCCAATATCATGATCACAGAAAAAGTCACAGAAAACGGCTTTGTTATCGGTTATGACCGCCGCTTTTTGTCTGATAAAGCCGCGGTATGGTTTGCCGAAGTACTTGCAGGTAATGGTATCACCGTCAGCTTTATCAATAAGTATGTACCAACCCCGATAGTGATGTTCAAGTCGGCAAAAATTGGCGCGACTTACTCAGCCTGTATTACCGCTTCCCATAACCCAGCTGACTACAACGGTATCAAGGTATTTATCGAAGGTGGCCGAGATGCCGACGAAGTAATCACTCAAAAAATTGAACAGCAAGTTAATGTCATGAAGGGCTGTGATGTTAAATCGGTTGACTTTGAAAGCGCTCTTAATGACAAACTAGTTATCTCAATTAACCCGATGAATGAGTTTGTTGATTCAATCATCGACTTTATTGATATTGAGTCAATTAAACGCGCTAACCTTCGCGTACTCATCGACCCAATGTTCGGGGTAGCCAAGAATGCACTGCAAACCGTTTTAATATCAGGTCGCTGTGATGTGGATGTCATCCATGATGATCAAAACCCAGCATTTGGTGGCCTGATGCCATCACCTAATGCTGCCACCTTATACCGCTTAAAACACCTTGTCGCTCATGAAGGTTATGATATAGGTATTGGTACCGATGGCGACGCTGACCGCTTGGGTATTATCGATGAAAAAGGTAACTTCATTCACCCGAACGAAGTATTAATGCTGCTTTACTACTACCTACTGGAATACAAAGGCTGGCACGGTTCTGTCGTTCGAAATATCGCAACCACTCATTTGCTCGATAAAATTGCCGCAGGCTATGGTGAAAAGAGCTTTGAAGTCCCAGTAGGCTTTAAGCACATCAGTGCACAAATGGAAGCTGATGATTCACTGATCGGTGGTGAAAGCTCTGGTGGTTTAACTATTCGAGGCCATATTAAGGGTAAAGACGGTGTATTTGCATCGAGCTTATTGGTTGAGATGATCAGTGTTACAGGCAAAAAATTGTCCGAAATGCTCGATGAAATCTATAGCAAATATGGCTATGCCTACACCGCAGAAGGCGATTGTACTTTCAAGCCAACTGACCGACAACGCCTCTATAACAAAATTTATACCGATAAAGAACTGCCTGAATTTGAATGGGATATTGAAAAAGTTAGCTATGCCGATGGTGCAAAGGTTTATTTCAAAAATGGCGGTTGGGCGCTAGCCCGCTTCTCGGGTACTGAACCATTGCTACGCCTTTTCGCTGAAATGGAGAACCAAGAGCAAGCTGAAAAGGTTGTTCAGCAACTTAAAGCTTTTTTAGATATTTAACGATCCCCCCTTTCAATGCTGGCGGCGATCTAGCGCTGCCAGTATTGACACTGCTGTTGAGTCCTAAAGTAACACGCGTATAGCTGTTACATTTCGCAAGCCGTTTACGGTATTCGCGACAAGGGTAGCTACGCTACCCTTTTTCTTTTCAAGACAAGGCTTTTTCAGCTATCACGAACTCTCTTTGCCCGTTCGATAACCGTCTTGGCAATGCCAACATTTCCCCCTCTTCAGCCAGAGGATCAATCGTTACCGCGCTTTTCATGCCAGTCTGGTGGCATAAGTGAACCTCTCGAGCACCATAACAGCCATAAGGGTATGAAAAGTGGCTCACCGCAACCCCATTGTCATTAAGCCGCATTAATGACTGAGTCATCTCTTGTCGCGCCAATTTATCACTCAATCGAGTTAAATTGGGGTGGGTAACCGTATGTGCGCCAACGGTTACCAATGGATGCTTATCAAGCTGCCTGATCTGATCCCAACTCAGAGAGAAAGAACGATAACGTTCTGTATCAATGCCGCTACTTTCAAATACCTGCTTCATGTCTCGTAATGAATAAGCACATTTATCCAAGACTGAAACGAGGGTTTCATATGCGGCTTTTTTTTCTTCCATACCCGAACACGATTCAGAGTAGCATCGCCCTTCCACCAAAAGATTAACGTGTTTCTGTTTCAATATAAGATCATGAAGAATTCCCGCCACATGTACAATTTCGCCATCAGGGTACCCCGTAGTTATATAGACACACGAAGGTATACCTCTTTTTTCCAGGATCGGAAGGGCTATATCCAAATAATTACTGAATCCATCATCAAATGTAATGGCTACCGACGGTTTATTTAGTGATAAGTTCTTATTTGAGATTAAATTCATATCAACAAAATCTACATCCAGTGCTAATAACTGTTCTATTTCGTTAATGAAATCACTCTCATTCATTTCAAAATCAGGATAAAAACCTAACCGTTCACTCATCACTTTTTCATTATAAATATGATGATAACCTAATATTGTCACTTTCCCAGGCGTTAAACTTATTACTTTATCCATGTAATACCCACAATATTTTAAAGATAATTAAACATTTGAAATATAGCGATAGAATAATTTAATAAATAGTCATTAACTATATATTTCATATTTTCAAGTTATTTTGCGAGTCAGGTTCAATTATTAAGCTTATCAGTATGAAAACACCAAATACACCAATATGAACTCAATATCAATTAACATTAAAATAAAACAAACAGATATCACAGAGTTAAATAAAACAAAACTCAACATTTAATATAAATGTTAAGTAACCCGAGATGGATTAATTATCATCAATTTAATCAATTCAAACAATATCAATCTTATTTATGCAGATATAAAATCCACGCCGACACTTTTATTTAACAAAAAATCAAGATGTTCATCCAGTACGGGTAACAATAAATAAAACCACTACAGGACATTTTCCATTGCGTAAATACATATTATCCCTCAAGAGGTTTCCTCTCCTATCGAGAGTATTCATCTGGGTAGGTGTACCCAGTATCATATTTCTGACTACTGCCTTACTCTACTTTCGACAAAGTCTGCCACAACAGAGTGGAGTGATTACGATAGAAGGCATCACTCAGCAAGTCACTATTAGCCGAAATGCCAATGCGATACCAACAATAAAAGCGGCTACCGATCTCGACGCTTTTTTCTCTCTTGGCTTCGCCCATGCTCAAGATCGTCTTTGGCAAATGGAAACCAATAGAGCCATTGCTGCAGGTAAATTGAGTACGATAATTGGTGAAGAAGGCCTACAATCCGATATTCTAATGCGCACTATGGGGCTAAAACATAACGCTGAAACCATGGCAGCGGCAATTACAGGGTGGGAGCGGCAAGTACTTGATGCTTATGTAAAAGGCGTGAATCAAGGTATTAGCCAACTCAATACCCTTCCCACTGAATATCACCTACTTGGTATCACACCTGCAGCTTGGACCGATGTTGATTCTATGCTCTGGATGCAGCTGATGAGCTTTCGCCTCAGCGCGAGTATGTGGCGAGAAATAGCTGCAGCAACCCTAGTTCAATCATTTGGCGTAGACAAAGCTCAAGATTTACTTCCCGAGTACCCATTAGATCAAGCGACTGATACCTTAGCATTTAATAGCCAAAGCCTAGATTCCCTACTCAAAATGACACCAGGCAATATTTCAGCACCTAAGCCCCATATGGGCAGTAACAGCTGGGTGGTCAGCGGCCGTCATACTGCATCCAAAAAGCCTTTACTGGCCAATGATCCGCATTTAAATAATTCCCTGCCGTCAATTTTCTATCTAGCCAGTTTGCAGGGCGATAAGATCAACATAAAAGGAGCAACCTTCCCCGGCCTCCCTTTTATTGTCATTGGTGCCAATGAACATATCAGCTGGGGCATGACCAACATGCTCGCTGACAATGAAGACGTCTACCTTGAAAAAATCAATCCAAACAACCGCTATCAATATGAAGTCGATGGTCAGTACCGCGATATGGAAGTCTCTGTCGAAGAGATAGCAATTAAGCAAGACTTATTACGCCGTCAACCTGAGCCCTATCAGCTTGAGGTCCGCCGGACCCATCACGGCCCGATCTTAAGTGATGTTTTCATTCCACAAAATAACTATGCGTACAGCGTACGCTGGGTGGCAGATGATCAGACGGGTGGCACCTTCAAAAGCTTTCTCGCTTTAAATTATGCCAAAGATTGGAATAGTTTTAATACTGCGCTTAGTACCTATGTCGCGCCAATACATAATTTCGTCTACGCCGATAAATCTGGCAATATTGGCTACCTTGCACCCGGCGCTTTCCCCTTACGCAAAAGCAATAATGGTTCATTCCCGGTTGCTGGCTGGCTAAGTGAAAATGATTGGCAAGGTTGGATCCCAACTGCGCAATGGCCCCGAGAGTACAACCCCGAGCGCGGCTATATCATTACAGCCAATAACAATGTTCCTGGCGATGACTATCCATACTACCTTGGTAGTGATTGGGCGCCAGGGTACCGTGCCAAGCATATCCAACAACAACTTGATACGCTTATTAATGAGCAGGGAGGAAAACTGACAGCCAGTGATATGCAGTCGATACAACTGGATGTTACCTCCCCAGCGCTTGAGTTACTTCGTCCTTATATTGAGAAAATCTCAATATCGTCACCAAGTAAAGCTCAGCTTATTGCCCCCCTCCTAAACTGGGATGGCAACATGGCTATTGACAGTAGTGAAGCAACGCTTTTTTACTCTTGGATGCAACATTATAAACGTCTACTACTTGAAGATAATGCTGAAAGGATCAACAACACGCAACAGGCAGAACAATTATTACGAGAGATAATCTTAGAGGATAACCTACCGTTTATTGTCCGCACACTTAAAAATAACAGCTCAGGTTGGTGCAACTATTTACGTCGAGAAGGAACACAGGATTGCCTTGAGTTGCTATCCATTTCACTCGACCACACCATTAATGAATTAGAAAGAGAGTTAGGCAGCAACGTCAATAGCTGGCAATGGGGGAATGCCCACAAAGCACACTACCCACACTTCCCGTTCAGTGATCCTAACTTTGGCCCTGATTTACCAGACGACGTTGAGTACCCATGGGACTTTGTATTCCATCGTTCAATCTCAGCCATAGGTGGCGGCTATACCGTGAATGTGGCACCTGCTAGTTTTGCGGAAGAAAGTCGATTTGCCCAATTTTACGGTGCAACTTTCCGCCAAGTTATTGATATGTCAGAGCCCCATCAAGCAGCATTCAGCCTTTCTACAGGCCAATCAGGTAATGTACTTAGCCCTCATTATGATGACATGCTCCCGCGCCACCAGCAGGGTCGCTACACCACCATCGGTCAAGAAGAAGCACATAACCTTACGCTTCTACCTCAGCACACAACCAAATCGGAGCTGCAATAATGGGACTTAAAAAGATTTCAGATCTCTATTGGCGCACCAAACCTAATTTATTTTTTCTGTCAGTGCTGCTTGGCGTAGTAACCGGGATCTGCTATTCCCTACTGATCCCATTTATTATCTATGCGACCAATTCAGACAGGCGACCAGATCTCAGCTTAGAGGTAGAAAACTTCCATTTTTTTGCCTCGCCCACGGCAGATCTCGCTATCGTATTTCTCGCGACTTGCCTTGGGATTATTGTCATTAAATCAACCTCGTATATCTTGTCAGCGATTATCGCTCACCATGGTGCGGTGGCACACCGAATAGAGATATACAAAAAAATCAATAACTTGCCTTATGTGAAATTAGAGGAAATTGGCCAAGCTAGGCTCATTAATCTACTGAATGTCGATATCAAACACATCACGTTGGCTGCAACGAGCCTCCCTCTAGTATGGATCAGCCTAATTACAATTATTGGTACGCTGGGCTATCTGGTTTACCTTGATATTAAAGTGTTCAGCTTTGTTTTAATGTGCCTAATCGGAGCTATTTTGACCTATCAACTCCCAATCTGGTATGCCAACCGCTATCTCACACGGTCACGAGAACAATATGACCGCGTTCAGCAAGGGGTCAGAGGTCTCATTCTAGGTGCCAAAGAATTAAAACTCAGTGCGGTGAAAACGAAAACCTTTACCGATAAAGAATTGGTTGACCCAGAAGAGCAGGCACTTAACGCTGAAATTAAAGGGCTATCTATTCTTACTTTTACTCAGGTATACGGTGAAATCATTGCCTTTCTAGTCATTGGTGTTGTTGTCTTCCACCTGCCCTATCAATACCCACTTGGAAATATAGAGCTCTTTGGTATCGTTATGGCTCTGCTCTACCTCACGGGTCCAGTTGCCGCAATACTCACAAACCTCGAACACCTACAAAAAGGACGAGTTGCGCTAAGGAAGCTACAAGACTTTTACCGTGATTTAGATAGTGAGGAGTCAGCCGGCTCTGCTGCCATCTCACCCAATTGGTCAGCCTTATCACTCAATAACGTAAGCTACCGCTATCCAGGTAATAACAGCAGTTTTGCTCTCAATAACATATCCCTTATTTTCAATAAAGGAGAAATCACTTTTATTATTGGCGGTAATGGTTCTGGTAAATCAACCCTATCAAAAATCATTTCACTTCACTACCAGCCCACTCAGGGTCATTTATTCTTAAGTGAACAACTTATATCGAATAATAACTTGGCCTGTGCTCGTGAGAAAATTTCAGCAATATATACCGATTACCATTTATTCCCAGAGTTATATGGTCAATGGAATAATCAAAAAATCAACGAATACCTTCGCTATCTTGAGCTCGATAATAAAGTGAAAATTATCAATAACAGATTCAGTACCACCTTATTATCTGATGGCCAAAAGAAGCGTCTTGCTTTACTCAGCCTATTGCTTGAAGACCGTAATATTTGCTTATTTGATGAATGGGCCGCAGATCAAGATCCTAGGTTTAAAGATATTTTCTATCGAATTATTTTGCCCGATTTAAAACAGCAAGGAAAAGTCGTCATTGTTATTTCACACGACGACCGCTATTTCGACTGCGCAGATAAAGTTGTGGTTATGGATCAAGGCTCGATAAGAGAAATAACAACTCAGCTTGGTAAACAATTAGATATCACCACATAAATAAACCATTTCGGTAACGGATAAACTATGCATATCGGTATTATTAATTTGATGCCGGATCCTGAGTTATATATAAATGAAATAACCTCTTTATTAAAGGGGTATTCTTATGATTTGTCTTGGATCCACCTATCAGATAAAAAAAATGGGCACCAAAGTGCGCAAGTCCCTGACTTCCACTACCCAACCTTACAACAGGCCAAGCCTTTTGACTTAATCGTCGTTACTGGTGCGCCTGTTGAAAAGCTACGCTTCGAGGATGTTGAATATTGGCAGGAGCTTTGTGCCATTTTGCACGATGCTATTTCAAACGGTACCCGTCTTCTAGGAGTCTGCTGGGGCGCTATGGCCGTTGCCAAACTTTATGGATTAGATAAGCAGGTTAGCACCAACAAAGCCTTCGGTGTTTATGGCTTTAGCAACCCCCAGCCAAGTCTACCGCTAATGGAAGGCATGGAAGAGACATTCCACTGGCCAGTCAGTACCTATGCCACCTTCAACACGCAGCAAGCCGACGCCCTGATCTCGAGTGGTGGATGGTTAGGTATCGGTAAACACCCTGATATTGGTTACGGTCTACTGTGTTCGACTAATCAGCAAATCTTACTCAGCCTTGGCCACCCGGAATACTCTCCTCAGCGACTACTCAACGAGTACCTGCGCGATAGTGCACAAGGCCTAAACACTGCATTTCCCTCTGGGCTAACCGAAGATGATCCCGTGACCTTTCGTCACGCCAAAAACACCTGCGTATTTAGTAACTGGTTATACGGAATTTATATAAATAACAAGGATTAATAGAACATGGCTAACCAATATTACCTTCGCTCCGATGTCTATTTCGAGCCACTATTCAATAACTGGTATGTTTGGCCCTACCTGCTTGCACCTGCCACTGGTGCAATGAATATGGCAAACCACCAGCAGCGTCTACTTAAATCATTTATTGCCAACGCCAAACTCCATGCAGCTTCTGCCAAACATAAAGCCATGGTGGGCAGCTCGATGGTCGATTGTCGTGAAGAGCAAGTTGACCAAGTGAAAGCGATTTTGCAGCAAACCCAGACAACTCACGCCAACTTACTCGATTTTGCACAGGCTATTCGTGATCTCGATGATCTACTACGCGAAAAAGCGCACGGTGAATCCCTTGAGCCACTGTATGCAGAGGTGCCTGAGTGTCTAAAGGGCTATGTTGAGTTGGTTTACGACCTAAATAACCAGCCATCTTACCGTCTGATCGAAGGTTTGCTCTATCTCAGCGAGTTCTACAAACCTGAAGGGCAGAGCTTGTGCTTTGGGGTACAGCATAGTGATGAGCGTCCCTTTGTACTCAGTACCCCACGACTGGCCGATGAACACCACCTACACATCAAAGTACCGTTTGATCACCCATTTACAGAGGCTATCTTCAGAATGCGTGAAGAGCCGCAATCTCTTGAATATCTGCGAGAGTTACTCGGAGAGAGTGAATTGGCAGGCGGACTTGATTTTGAATCCTTGTTCACGACCGAAGCACCACGTCGCTCGAATGCTTATCAAGGACAAGATGTGAAAGTAAATTATCTTGGCCATGCTGGCGTTATGGTGGAGACCAATCGTACCTGTATTATGGTTGATCCGGTGATCCCCTACACCAACGATGAATATACAGACAAACTCACGTTTGAAGATCTTCCGCCATTTATTGACTACGTGATGGTTACCCACACCCATATGGATCACGTCTGTATCGAAACACTGCTTCAGCTAAAACATAAAATTGGAACCATTCTAGTACCGAAGAATAACGGTGGCAGCCTGGCCGATCCATCCATCAAACTGATGCTCCAACATCTCGGTTTTCCACGCGTACAAGAAATGGAAGACATGGAGTCATTGACAGTACCAGATGGGAAAATCACTGCCTTACCATTCTTAGGCGAGCACGCTGATGTCAACGTACGCTCTAAGGCTGCTTGGCTTGTTAACCTGAAAGGTCGCAAAATACTGCTAGCTGCCGACTCATCGAATATCGACCATCACCTCTATGAACATATCTATCAATTTAGCGGGGATGTTGATGCCCTCTACATTGGCATGGAATGTACTGGAGGCCCACTTAAGTGGCTTTATGGCTCACTACTCACCCAACCTATCAGCAAAGAAATGAATGAATCTCGTCGCTTTAACGGGTCTGACTTCAGTGCTGCTGTCGGCCTAGTTGAAAAATTTAATGTCGAAACAGTCAATGTTTACGCACTCGGCATGGAGCCTTGGTATCGCTACTTTATGGGGATTGTCTACAACGATGACGACGCCCAAATGCAAGAATCGCAACGCCTCGTTGATTACTGTAAGCAGCAAGGCCGCAGCGGAAAACGCCTGTTTGGTAAAGATGAAGTTATTTTCAGCGCTCGCTAACCCAATATGTCGGCCAGCTGTGCTGGCCGTATGATGACAAGGAAGCCAATTAATCATGAACGCACACATTGAACAACACGAAGCACCGCGCTCATTACTCGCAATTCTAGCCAAACGTGCCATTCACCAAGCCGACAAAACGGCGTTTACCTTTATTGATGACAAAAACCAACGCAGTAGTATCAGCTATAGTGAGCTGTATCGTGATGCAACTAGCTTGGCATGCCATTTAAAAACAAAGCTCGATGAAGGAGAGCGCGCTGTATTGCTCTACCCCCCAGGCCTTGATTATATACGCGCCTTTTATGCGTGCCTTTATGCGGGGATCGTCGCGGTACCACTTTATCCACCAGTACCAAACCAAAAGCTGGATCGTATCGACAAGGTAGTCAAAAGCTGCAATGCGCAATTAGCTCTCTTCAATGATCAGGTTGCCAAAGGGATCCATGCCTTCTCAGGTGAACATGGTATTTTTCAACCCCATCAATTACTACAGACCGATCAATTACTGCGCGACACAAATAATCACTTAACAGCAGTTCAGCCAGCTCTCCCCCCGATTGCTGAAGATAACTTAGCCTTTTTACAATATACATCTGGCTCAACAGGCCTTCCTAAGGGGGTCAAGATCAGTCACGGTAACATTGTGGCGAATCTAGAAGCACTCACCGCACAAACTGGCTGTAACGGTGATGATGTATTTGTTAACTGGCTACCCTTATTTCACGATCTTGGCCTCGTTAATACCATGCTACTTCCCGTCTTCCTTGGCTCACACTCCGTATTAATGAGCCCTGTCCGTTTTGTTAAACGCCCGAGTTGCTGGTTCGAGGCAATTTCTGAATTCAAAGGCACAATTTGTGGTGCTCCGAATTTTGCCTTCGACTTGTGTGTCGCCAAGATTGCCCCTGAAGACTATTTTGAACTCGACCTCAGCCAATGGCGCATTGCCTTCAACGCCGCAGAACCGATCAATCCCGATACACTCGCCCGTTTCGGCGTGCGATTTGCAGGACTGGGATTCAAAGCAAATGCTTTCTATCCTAGTTATGGAATGGCCGAAGCAACCGTCTTTCTTTCTGGTGGCCAAGCAGCAGCACCTTCCGTGATCCGCCTGTTTGATAAGCAGCAACTCAAAAACCGACAAGCCACACTCACAGACAGTAAAGAACAAGGGCAGAAGCTGGTAGGCTGTGGTGCTTTTCCACCACACCACCACTTTCACATTGTTGATCCAGATAGCCAACAAACCCTCAATGAAGGGCAAGTCGGTGAGGTTTGGGTTGCAGGCCCGAGTATAGCCAAAGGTTACTGGGAATTAGAAGAGCTAAGCCAAGCGGTGTTTGGTGCTCAATTAGCCAATGATGACACCCCTTACCTGCGTACTGGTGATCTTGGCTTTTGTACTGACGGCGAGCTCTATATCTCAGGTCGGATCAAAGATGTCATTATCGTTAGAGGCCAAAACTACTACCCACAAGATTTAGAACGTATTGGGCAAGAAAGCCACCGCGCAATCCGCCCCGGGTGCTGCGTCGCCTTTACTAGCGAACATAACGACAATGTGATCCTCGCGGTCGAAATTAACCCTCGCCAGCTCAAGCAACTACAAGATGCGCCATTAGCCGATCAAATTCGCCAAGCTGCGAAGTCAGCCATCAGCCAAGAGCTGGAACTGAGCATTGACACCGTTCTACTGCTACCACCCGGCACTCTACCCAAAACATCAAGTGGTAAGGTGCAGCGCACACTAACCAAACAACGTTTTCACGATGGTCACTTCACCGATCTTGTTGCAGAAACCGAAGCCTCAAATGGGAAACAAGCGACAAGCCAAATTATAACGGCTAACCATGTCATGGCTCAGCTCGCACCAGCATGGGCAGAAGTACTAAAGCTTAACGATCCCTCATCGCTAACACCTGAAAGCCACTTCTTCAATAGTGGTGGTGATTCACTGGCTGCCACCCAGCTAATTGCCGAGGCCGAGAAACATTTTTCACTCACCCTCGACAACGCATTGCTGTTCGAACATCAAACGCTCGGCACATTGGCAGCCTTCATTGAACAGGCTATACAACAAGCGACGTCACAACCTACCGTACAACCGGAGAAAGCAGTCCCGCGAACAGGCGCGATAGTCGCCCCCCTATCTTCAGCCCAGCAGCGACTCTGGTTGATGAACCAGCTAGGGCATGGGGAACTCTGTAATTTACCTCTCAAGTTAACACTTAGCGGCGAGCTCGATCGCCGCAGCTTGCAAGAAGCCCTACAGTATCTGGTCAATCGCCACGAAACACTTCGGACCTGTTACCCAGCGAATAATGGCATCCCCCAACAGCAAGTAGAAGGGCAAGTCGATGTCACGCTGAGCGAAATAGATCTTAGCCATCTAGATCACGTTGAACGCCAACAACAGCTTGAAGCAGTTCAAGCTAATGAAGCGAAACAGAATTTCAGCCTCGAACATGGGCCAATCTTCGCCGCTAAGCTCGTCATTCTGGGGCCGGAACAACACCAACTGCTGTTCACTGTTCACCACATTGCAGTGGACGGCTGGTCTATGCGCATACTGCTAAAAGAGCTAAAAGCTTGCTATTTAGCAGCTAAAGCGAAGACTCAAGCCGATTTACCGGCTTTGGATATCAGCTATATCGATTACAGCCAATGGCAAAATAATCAATTAGCCGAGTCCACCCCAGCACTGCTTAGTTACTGGCAGAAGCAACTTGCCGGCGCACCGGCACTGCTTGAGTTACCCTATGATTCAGTCCGACCTGCTCGCCAAAGTTTCAATGGCGGCAAGCATACCGAAGTACTTCCTTCGACACTGATTGAGCAAGTGAAGCACGTCGCCAATCAACATGGAGCAACACCATTTATGGTAATGCTCGCGGCTTACCAAATTTTGCTGCGTGCCCTTTCTGATCAAGACGATATTATTGTTGGCACCGATATTGCCAATCGTAACCATCCTCAATTGGGTAATAAGGTTGGCTTTTTCGTAAACCAGCTTGTTTTACGAAACCAAATCGATCCTAATGCTTCGATTGCAGCCTTGATCGACAACGTAAAAGCAACAACGCTTGAGGCATTTTCCCATCAGGAATTACCGTTTGATAAACTCGTTGAAGGGTTATGCGTCGACCGTAATCCACAATACTCTCCACTGTTTCAGGTTAAATTTCTATTCAACATTAATCCAAGTGATGAGCTTGCAGGGATAGGACTTGAAACGACAGTTGAAGGACAAGACAACGCAGCGGCCCAGTATGATCTGACCTTAAGTGTTGATCAGCAAGCCGATCAAAGCCTAAGTACCACTTTCCATTACAATAGCGATTTGTTCCATACCACCAGCATTAATCAGATGATGGCATGCTACCAACAAATTTTAACAGCCTTGGTAACGAACACTGAACAACCCCTATCAGAGGTAACCCCTTGGCTGGATCGAACCGCGCCAGCCAGCAATCCACCACCCACAATGAGCTTCCGCGAAGTCGGGTTGCAAGTCCATCAGCACGCCCTTGAGCATCCAGACAAAATTGCCGTTAGCACCACTAAAGTACAGCTGACTCAGGCAGAGTTGGATCGCCAATCTAATCGCCTAGCAAACTTCCTTGGGGATATAGCTCAAGAACCTGATGTACCTGTTGGGATCTACCTTGAACGATCCACCGATTTGGTTATTGCCGTACTGGCTTGTATCAAAGCTGGGATCCCTTTCTTACCATTGGATCCAGATTACCCTGACAGCCGAATCGAATTCATGCTGGAAGACAGCAATACCGAACTGCTGATCACCCACTCATCACTTGAGGGCCAATTAGTTGACTACTGCGGTGCGACGATCCAGCTTGATGAGGCAGAAGCTTTCCTTGGTGATTACCCAAATAGTCTGCCTGATATAGCAACGGCGAATGAGGCTCTAGCTTACGTGCTGTATACATCTGGCTCTACAGGCCAACCTAAAGGCGTTAAAATTGCTCAGCAATCATTGGCTAACCTATGCCAATGGTATATTGAGTTTGCCAAACTCACACCTGCAAGTAGAGTGCTTCAGCTAATCCCGTTCAGCTTCGATGCAAGTATCAAAAATATCATTGCCCCTCTAATGGCAGGTGCCCAGCTAACGCTTGCACCTTCAGGCCGTTTTGATGCCTTTGCCACCTGCGAATTGATTGCCTCTGAACAAATTACCTTCTTTAACTGCGTACCAAGCGTGCTGTACAGCTTGGTTCAAGCAAGTGAAAACCATCACTATCGTCACCTGCAGAGCCTTAAGCTTGTCGCGATGGGGGCGGAAGTGCCCGATCTTAACAAGCTGATACCTTGGTTAAGTCAAGGCGATCAGCAATGTGATCTCGCCAACATATATGGCCCAACAGAATGTACTGACATCAGCAGTGCATTTTATTTGAAACATGCCGATATCCAATCAGCCCGAATGCCACTGCCCATTGGCCAGTCATTACCGGGCTGCCAATTGCATATTATCAATCAAGAAACATTAGCTCCCACCTACCCCGGAGTATCGGGTGAGCTGTTAATCGCTGGTATTGGCGTCGGTTTGGGCTACCTCAATAATCGTCAGGAAAACAAAGCTAAATATATTACCAACCCATTTGGTGAAGGACTCGCTTATCGAACCGGGGATCTCGCCAAATTGAACAACAATGGTCAACTTGAATACCTAGGTCGAATAGATCAACAGGTGAAACTCAACGGGATCCGCATTGAACTCGGGGAGATCGAGCGCTCACTCCAAGTTCATGATGCCATCGAGGAGGCTGTTGTCATCGTCAAAGCCGCTAACCAACTCGTCGCTTTTGTGAAAAGCACCATATTAACGCCACCAAGTCCGGCTCAGTTACGCCAGTATCTCGCCAGCTCGTTACCAGAAAGTATGCTGCCGAGTGCTATCGCCTTTGTTGATGACATTCCACGACTACCAAATGGCAAGGTTAACCGACAAGTATTAGCGGATATTCCCTTGCAAAGTAACGCATCTGCTGCCGAATGTGTTGAACCACGTAATGACGTAGAGCAGCAGCTGGCAGCGATTTGGCAAGAAGCACTCGAAAGCACCAACTTTGGGGTGCGAGATAATTTCTTCGAGCTAGGCGGGGACTCCATCCTTTGCGTTCAAGTTGTCGCCAAAGCTGAGAAAATCGGTTTGCTATTTACCGTTGCAGATATGTTCGAGCACCAAACTATTGAGCAACTTGCTGACATTACTCGCCAATCAACACCAGCCAACGACATCGAAGAAGACGATGACTTTGACCTGATGTCTGATGCAGACCGAGAAAAACTATTCAGTTAACCCGACATTGGAAGGCCCTGCTGTATACGGCAGGGCCTATGAAAAGGATATCACCATGCAACAGCAGACCCTTCCACCAGTGATTGATGGCTACCCGCTTAGCCGGATGCAAGCTGGCATGCATTACCATAACCAACTCAATACCCACTCATCCCTATACCATGATGTCTTCAATTTACAGCTTCAAACCCGCTGGGATCAGGCCGCATTTACCCAAGCAATAGAACAAACCCTTAGCCAACATCCATTACTGCGCACCAGTTTTAACGCCACCAAATTCAGTGAACCGATGCAGCTGGTTCATCAGCAGGGAATTGTCAGGCTTGAAGTACGCCAGCTAACTGATAAACCAACGGCAGACGTGCAGATCGAGTCAGCGATCAATCAACTCAAAGCATCACCATTAAGCCTCACCGAGCCGAGTCAGATCCGCTTCACGGTCTTATTGAGAGAGTCAGGGCAATTCCAATTACTGATCGATGCCCACCACATGATCCTTGATGGGTGGAGTATGGCAACCTTGCTGACTGAACTTTTCCAGCGCTACCTGATAATTCAGGGGCTACTCCCAGAGATCCCCGACCAACCGCTTCAATCAAACTATAAAGCCTTCATCAAAGCTGAGCGAAAATGCCTGAAAGATGAAGTAACCCGTCAGTATTGGCAGCAACAGCTAGCCGCATTTGAGTACCATGAACTACCCAGTTTACGTCCAGATAACGAGCGGCCCGGTGGCATGGCGGAATGGCGCTCAGCATTACCAAGGCCGCTGATCAATAATTTGGCAGAGACGGCTAAAAGCCATGGCCTACGCCTAACCAGTTTGCTTCAAGCCGCTCACCTTCGAGTCATCGGCTTACTCACCAACCGTACCGATACGTGTAGCACCACGGTGGCTAACGGCCGTCTAGAAAAAATAGATGGTGAACGCGTAATCGGTTTATTTATCAATAGCCTTCCATTGGCTATTGACCTAGTTGATCACTCTTGGCTAAGCCTGGCTCAAGCTATTGAAGCTCAGCTCCAGCAACACCAACCTTATCGCCGCTACCCTTTTGCGGAACTGGTCAAGCAGCACGCAACGCCACTCAGTGACTTCGGCTTTAACTACACCCACTTTCACATCTATAAGCATGTGCAAGATATCAGAGGCTTCAATGTTATTAATGGAGAGATCCGTGAAGAAAATAGCTTCAAATTTCATACCTCATTCCATCAGGGATTAACTGGCGACATCAACCTTGCTTTGTCCTATCAGCAAGATTATATCTCTAACAAACAAGCTCAAGCAGCCGGACAGTATTACTTAACTGCACTTCAGCATATCTGTCAGACCCCGAACGCTAAGTGCCTCACCACGCCATTATTGGAAAAGCGAGAGCGGGAACGAATGCTCTACCATTGGAACCCTCCATCAACAGACACCCAGCAAAACGCCTTTCTTCATCAGCGAGTTGAGCAACAAGCAAAGCATAACCCGTCGAGCATTGCGGCCTACTGCGCGGGGCATGCACTGACCTATCAGGCATTAAACGAACGGGCAAATCAGCTGGCTCATCGRCTKCGTCAAGAAGGGATAGGGCCCGATCAATTTGTAGGCCTATACGTTGATCGCTCTCTGGAAATGCTTATCGGATTGCTAGGTATCATGAAAGCGGGCGGCGCTTACTTGCCGCTTGACCCACAGTACCCAACAGAGCGTATCGAGTATATGTTGGCTGATACCAACGCTCGCCTTGTCCTCACCCAGCATCACCTTGAAAAGCAACTACCCGCAGGGGAATATAGCTCTATCTCTCTTGACGATAAGACGGAGCTAACACACCAACCCTGTACCAATTTAAGTACAGCAGACATAGGACTCAAACCTAACCATCTTGCCTATATCATCTATACCTCTGGAAGTACTGGCAAGCCCAAAGGCGTCATGCTCGAACACCGTAATCTCAGTAATTTCCTGTCATCAATGGCGCAACAACCTGGGCTGGCTGACGATGATACACTTCTAGCCGTTACCTCAATTTCGTTTGATATTCATACACTTGAGCTTTACTTGCCTCTGCAAGAGGGCGGAACTGTGGTTATTGCAACCCGAGAGCAAACTCTCGACAGTCAGGCACTCGATAGCCTTATCCAACACCATAATGTGACGGCAATGCAAGCCACACCCGCCACTTGGACAATGTTGACTCAGCAACAATGGCGGGCCCCCTCAGGCTTTAAGGCAATGTGTGGCGGCGAAGCTTTAACCCAGCGCCTACAAGACAGCTTACTTAACTTACCGGGCTTACAACTGTGGAATATGTATGGTCCAACCGAAACCTGTGTCTGGTCAGCCGTTAGTGAAGTCACGCACACAGCGCCAGCCCGTATTGGAACCCCAATCGCTAATACGACCTTTTATATTCTTGACCCRCAAGGCCACCCAGTACCACAAGGGGTTGCAGGTGAGTTATTCATCGGGGGGGATGGATTGGCCCGAGGCTACCATAACCGTCCCGACCTCACTGCAGAGCGCTTTATCAACCACCCAGCACCAGARCTTAGCCATGAACGTATTTACCAAACTGGCGATCTCGTGCGCCGTCTAGATTCAGGGGAACTCGAGTTCATTGGCCGTACCGATTTTCAGGTAAAACTACGGGGGTTCAGGATTGAACTGGGAGAGATCGAAACCTGCTTGCTACAGCATCCATCGTTCAATCAAGCTGTTGTTCAAGTGGCAGGAAAGCCTGAAAAACTTGTCGCCTACTTAGTGACAGGGAAAGGTGTTGAGGGTCAATCCGCCATTCTGGAATTAAAAAAACACGCCCAGCAATACTTACCCGCTTACATGCAACCTTCGGTTTATCAATTGCTTGATAATCTACCACTGACGCCAAACGGTAAAATTAATCGTAAGGCATTAGCTGACATTCCGTTGCAAACCAACACCTTGTCGATCGAATGTGTCGCACCACGCAATGAGACTGAACAACAGCTGGCAATTATTTGGCAAGAAGCACTAGAAACCACCAACTTTGGGGTGCGAGATAATTTCTTCGAACTGGGGGGGGATTCTATTCTTTCCGTACAGGTTGTCGCTAAAGCGGAGCAAGCCGGCCTGCTCTTTACCGTTGCCGATATGTTCGAGCACCAAACTATTGAGCAACTTGTTGGCATTGCTTCCCAAACACCGTCAGATAACGACATCGAAGAAGACGATGACTTTGACCTAATATCTGAGGCAGATGCTGAGCTTCTAACCCGAAAATGGAAGGCCCTGCCGTATGTGGCTGGGCAATATGAAAAGAATATCGCGATACAACCTCCAGTGATTGATGGCTATCCACTTAGCCGGATGCAAGCTGGCATGCATTACCATAACCAACTCAATACCCATCATTCACTCTACCATGATGTTTTAAATATACAGCTTCAGGCTTGTTGGGATCAGCCCGCATTTACCCAAGCGATAGAACAAACCCTTAACCGTCATCCACTACTGCGCACCAGCTTCAATGCCATCGCATTCAGCGAACCGATGCAACTGGTTCATCAACAAGGGATTGTCAGGCTCGATGTACGTCAACTGGCTACTGAGCCCTCAGTAGATATAC